>JAFIHO010000034.1 GCA_017849395.1 Hyphomicrobiales bacterium | reverse complement strand
CGCTGTCGGAAATATTCCGGACAGCATCCGCGCCAACCCGCGCGGGAAGGGATAAAATTGCGAACCCGCAAAATCGGCAAGGCGGTAACCGCCCGGAAAACATGCCTCCAGAAAGGTCAGCGTGTCTTTTTTCGAGAAGGGACGCACATGCGCCGAACAGAGCTTGTGCTGGGTAGGCTGCTGCCCCATCAGCAGCAAGGCGCGATTATGCAGCGAAGCGATGTTGGGCACGCCGATCAGAAAATGGCCACCGACCTTCAGCGAGCGCGAGACTTCGTGAAATATCCAGAAAACTTCCTTGGTATGCTCCAGCACCTGGTTGGCCATGATCAGATCGACGGAGGCGTCAGGGAAAGGCAGCGCATCGCGCTCGATATTCAGAACTTCCACGCGGTCGATCTTGGCGCGCAGCGCGTTCGCATAGTCGTTGCCCGCTTCGATCGCCACCGTAGTGGCGCCAGGATGCGCGCGCTTCACGATACCCAGATCCCGGCCGGTACCGGCACCCAGATCCACCGCCGTTCCAACAGATGGAAGCGCACGTACAAAGCGTTCGATCACATGCGGGCCATAGGTTTCATTGTGATCAATGAATAGAGCAAACGGATGCTGGCCGCCCTTTTCGCCGAAGACCGGCACCTTGCTTTCCTGGATATGGACCATATTCTGTCTCGATGGGGATGCAGCAATCTGGCATGAACCGCGCCGCCGTGCCAGATCGTGGTCAATCAGCCGGGTTTCGTGAATGCGAGCAGGCCACAGGCATAGCGCGCCTCCACCACATCGCCGGGTGCGCAATCGCCATAAAACAGGCCATCATCACCCACCGCCGCGAATGACACCAGTGTGAGCGCGGAAAGGGCGTTCAGCACAGTGTAAGGCGACAGCACGCGATGAGCGTTGAATTCCAGTCTTTCGCGGCCGACCGGGACAGCGAAGTATAGCCGTCCGCCGGGCTTTAGCACGCGTGCCAGGGACGCCATGAATTCCAGATGCGCTGTTGGGGCGATTGGATCCCCATACCGACCCAAGCCGAAATGTTCGGCCGCATGGAGGCTGGAGACGGAATCCAGGCTGTTATCGGAAAACTGCGCGAGTTTTGTCGCGTCGTCCTGAACGAAAGACATTTCCGGCATGATAGAAGACAGGGCCCGGACATCGACGATCTCCACCGGCATGAAAACCAGCAGATGCGCAATAAACCCATCCACGCGCGAGCCAATATCGACATGGCGCTCCGGGCGGCGGCTGTAGATCTTGCGCGCGGCCCAGATATCCTGAAAGAAATAATGCCCCCGCGCATCGCCGGCGGAATCGAACCGATCATGCAGCATCGGCACAAGATATGCGCCGTCCAGTTTCAGCGCGCCACCGCCGGCATTGCTGCGATAACGCAACGCATCCTTGAGGAAATACGGCAGGCACCGAAATGCGTTGACCGTTTTGCGCAGATCCCACCCGAAAGTGCGCAGCAACTGGACAGGATAGCGCCACATGCTGCCGCCCTTCTGGCGCGAAACCAATCCCTCATTCATGCCCGCCAGCCTCGATCACCGAGAAGACTCGCTCTGAATATAAGATAAAGGCTTGCCAGCTTGCGGTGCCAGGGAGGACGCACCATTCCGCTCAGGCAACGCCAGACCACGCCGATCAGATAAGACAACGCACGACGGTTGGGGGGTGGCTCATTTTTCATCTTCTCAAGCTCGCGCAACAATATGCGTGCCTGGGTTTCCCCGGAATAATGTTTCGCAAAATCCGTTTCCATATACTGCTCGATAGCCTGCAGCCGCGCATCGAATTCGTCTTCCGGCATCTGGGTCAGATACTGCGCCAGGGCTTCCACCGAAGAAAAGTCCCGAAAATCAACGAAACACGCTTTGGGAATATAATCGGCGATATTTGGCGCGCCCAGATATATGGGGATCGAGCCGGACGCCAGGGAATCGAACGGTTTCTCGGTGATGTCGCCGGGATAGTCGCGCGAGTTTTCAAAGCAAAGCGTAAAGCGATAGCCGCATTGAACGTCGTATTTGTCTTTTACGGTGCCTCGCCAGATGGACCGCAAGACAGAATCGGCTTTGTTCCATCCTCCGCCGTAAAGATCCACCGGGATGCCTAACTGTACCAAGCTTCTCAAAACTTCGCGGCGCTTGCTGTATAGTTCTTTCGGATGGCGGAATGACTTGTTGCCGTAGATGCCGGTGACGAGCTTCCGCTCGGCGAACGGAACCGCCCGTGTGCGGCCCGGCAGATAACGCGGCTCGGGGATCGCCGCCCAGACCAGCTTGCGTCCGTCCACCAGATCATCCCTCCAAGTCAGGATGCGGTCGCAATCCAGTCGGGTCAGAATCTCGGCTTCGTGCAGGCCGCACACAACGGGTTCCTCGATCGCCCACAGGATGATGCGGCAATCAGGCCGAGTACGGATGACTCGCAGAACCGCATTGATACGCAGATCATAGCGGGTTGTAATCAGTACATCGACTTCATGGGGCGAATACATGTCGAGCGTTTCGCAGCGATAACCCGCGCTCTCCAGTTCCCGGCGAAAGTCGCCGAAGGGCTCCAGCCAGCGGTCATGGGCGGCATCACCATCGAAAAATCGGTTCTCACCCATGTCGGGCGAACTTTGCGCAAACGCGATATTCTTCATGATCCGATGGAACCGCTCAGGGACGTCTCCTGCACGGAAAGATGCTTGAATGTGCGAACCTGGTGCCATTGCAAATATATCCAGCCGCCACCCAGAACAGTGCCAAACACCCCGGCAACCACCCATTGCTCGGCCGGCGTCCGGATCGCGGTCCAGGCTGCAGCTGCTGTGGCCAAGGCTAGGATGGCCGCGCCGGCGCCCAACACCGCCAGCAACCGAGTCGGCGGGACAGCCAGAAGGCCAAAATTACGCCGCGCGGCTATCACGAAGAAAACCGCGAAACTGCCGCTACCGGCGATGGTGGCCAGAGGGATGCCAGCCATGCCGAGGATTTGGGGCAGAACCGCGAACAGACCCAGGCTGAGCAATGAGGACAAAGTCAGATAACGCGCCATGAAATTGATTTCGCCCATTGCCATATGCAGTTCCGAACTCACATTCAAGGCATTGTCCGCCAGCCGCGCCAAGGCAATCGCAACCACAAGCCACAAGGGGGCGAGCGATGCCGGAGAGATCCACCAGGAGACGAAAGGCCGATCAATCACAATATAACAGGCGTAAAGCACCACCAGAAGGCTGAAAATCGCGGCGAATATCGACAACGTAATACTACGAATCCCGGAAGCGCCTTTTTCGCCCGCCATGTGCGATAGCGGCAGCAGCGCGGAACCCCAGATGGAATACATAAGTCTGCCGAGAAACTCGGCGAGTTTCTTGTGCACGGCATATATCACTGCTGCGCCCGGCCCAAGGAAAAAGGTCACCACCGTCGCGTCGATCTGTTGCGTGATGCGGAAACTTACCTGCGAAACGAACACATGCGGGGTAAAACCAAGCATACTGCGATAGTGCCCGCTCGGCGGCCATACGTGGAACATCGGCTGGCGGGCGTGCAGCCCGGCGAAATAGAGCCCCGTTACGACCAGACAGAATACTTCCGTCGCAACAAGACCGATCGATACCCCTATCACGCCAAATCCATTTACTAGGAGGAATAGGCTGACTCCCAGTCCCAACAATTGTCCCAGCGCCAAAGCTGCAACGGGAACCCCGGGCCGCAATATCGCCATGCCAAATCCGCGTAGAAAGTCATTGACAATTTTCAGCACTAAAGCGAGCGCTCCGAGGAGAAACGCCATGGTGATCGCATCGGCGTATGCGGAGGGAATTTTCAGGATGCTGGGGATCCAGAAGGACACTGCCCAGCCGGACAGCCAAGCCACGACACCGATGCCGCAGAACAAAGACAGCCCCACCCAGAAATAGCGTGAGGCTTCCTCGGTATCACCCCTGCCCATACTGCTGGCGATACGCTGGCCGATAGGTTGTGCCAGACCGAGATCGATAAAGCTCAGGGAATTGATGATCCCTAGGGTGGCTATCCAACAGCCATAGAGCGTCACGCCCAAATAATGGATATAGAGCGGGATCATGACGAAGCCCTGGATGAAACCAACACCCTGCAGCAGATAGGAAAAGAACAGGTTGGTCATGCCCGCGCGCCCACGCTGTCCCATCCTGCTCCACCAGCTTCGCATCCAGGTCAACCTGGCCCTTCCGCGCGCCGTCGCGCCACGACGTGATAGCCCATGCACAGGGAATCTCGGGCAGCCTGCGTCGGCTTGCGCGATTTGGCGTAGTAGAACAGGAACGCTGGAAACAACAGCATTCCTGACAGCAACCGCCCTAGCCCTTTGCCCTGATGCCAGCTGCGAAAGATCTCTACCATGATCCAGCTGTAATAGTCGCCCACCGTTTCAAGCGCTACGACCTCGAACCCGTAGCGAGGCAGGATAAACGCATACCAGCGGTCGCTGAAACCGGTATAGTGGAAATAGGGATCCATATGCCGCAGACAGGCGAAAGGAGCTGTTAGCAGCAACGTGCCGCCGGGCCTGAGCAGGCGGCCGAACTCCTGAACCGTTTCGTTGGGGAATGGAATATGCTCGAACACCTCGGTGCACAGGATGACGTCGAAGGATGCATCCGGCGCCGGAATTTTCCAGATGTCGGAAACAAGGTCGATCTTGCCATAGGCATACTTGTTCGTGCGACCGGTCATGGAGGCCTTTTCATCGACCTCGAACTGCGCGAAATCCTGTGAAATGTAATCGAGATGTCCGCAGTATTTCTTGTACTGCTGACTCCCGCAGCCTGCATCGAGTAATCTGGCGCCGGCTGGCAATAGCGCCAGATTGCGCGCCACCCAAGCCTCCCGCGCCACCTGGTTATCGAGCAGGCGGCGTGCCCATGTCTTGAATTGCCTGATCACAGGGCGATCCAGCCTTCCAGAATCATTTCATGCGCATCGGGCTGATCGTTGCGCCATACGCGTGGAGTAACAACCAGCTTGTCCGGATTGTCGTTCAGGAACGCGGCCCACCAGGAAAAGCTGCTATTGGTTATGATGTTGTGGCAGCAGCGGCGCATCAGTTCCAGGTCGATCCAGGGAGCCTCCAGGCCGTGATCGACGTAGACGCAGGT
>JAFIHO010000356.1 GCA_017849395.1 Hyphomicrobiales bacterium | reverse complement strand
GCCAGCGCCGGGCCGGGCGCGAACACGGGCAAAGCGACGTGGGGTGTATGGCAGGGGACTGCGGTGGCGGCCGAACCGCTACTAGGCGCCTATGCCCAGGGCCTGTTTCCCATGGCGGAGCGGCGCGACAGCGCCGAGCTCTACTGGGTGTCGCCGGAAAAGCGCGGCGTCATTCCGCTAGATGGCTTCCATGTGCCGCACCGTCTCGCCCGCACCGTGCGGTCGGGCCGCTTCACCGTCACGTCCGATACCGCTTTCACCGATGTGATGCGCGCCTGCGCCGCGCCCGCGCCGGGCCGCGAGGAAAGCTGGATCAATGACGAAATACTGCACCTCTACACCGCCCTCTTCGTGGGCGGCCATGCCCATTCGGTGGAATGCTGGCGCGATGGCGAGATGGTGGGCGGCCTGTATGGGGTGAAGCTCGGCGCGGCCTTCTTCGGCGAGAGCATGTTTTCCCGCCAGCGCGATGCCTCCAAGGTGGCGCTGGTCCATCTGGTCGATGCTTTGCGGCGCGGCGGCTTCCGGCTTCTGGATACCCAGTTCCTGACATCCCACCTGGCGACGTTCGGCGCACTGGAAGTGCCGCGCATGCGCTATCTGACGATGCTGAGCGAAGCGCTCCGCCATGATGCCGCGTGGCCGGACTTCAAAAGCTGATTACTGACCGGCTTCCGCAGGCAGTTCCTGCACCGCTTCCTTGTCGGAAGAATCCGGCGCGCGAACCTTGACCGCGCCCGCCGACGCGGTGACCGCCGGAGCGGTGTGGTTGTTGTTGCAGCCGATCACCCACACGTCATAGGTCGGATGATCCATGGGATTGAGGGCCGGGCTGGAGGCATACATCCAGCCGGAAAAAACCTTGCGCGCCGGCTGATCGGGACGATGATCGTCGATCTGCACGAATGCCGTGGTTTCCGGCGTCTCGCTCGCAGGCGTGGAATAGCAGAACCGCGCGGTGACGGTGAGCGTGGCGTAATGCACCGGCTTGCCGATCGGCGCGAGAATTTCAGTGGGGCGGCCCGTCACCTTGTCCAGACCGCGCAGCATCAGGGCCGTGCCGCCGCTTGGCGGAAGATTTTCGGGCGTCTCCGGAGTGGAAGGATTCGCCGCGACGGCGGTGCTCCGCGTAACTCCGTCCGGCGCTGTAGCCTGCTGCGCGGTGGCGGCGAGCGCCGCGCCCACCGCCAGCAAACCCGCCAGCGCCAGTTTTTTCACGGTCCGTCTCCGGGCGGAATCGCGGGCGGCCCGGCCGGTTTTGGCTGGCTGCCCTTGTTGGCCCCACCCTCACCCATGAAGCGTCCGACCAGGTTCATGATGTCCACCGAACCCTGGGCGTTGGCGATGGTGCCGCCGGGGGGCAGCATCGTGTCATCGCCGCCCGGCGTGATCGACAGATACTGGCTGCCCAGCAACCCCGCCGAGGTCACCAGCACCGAGGAGTCGGTCGGAATCTTGATGTCGTCGCGGATGCTCATATGCACCGTGACCAGATAATTGTTCGGATCGAGCGACAGGTCCGACACGCTGCCGACCTTGATGCCGGAAATGCGCACATCGGTGCCGATGGCCAGCCCATCCGCCTTCGCCAGCCGCACATTGATCTGATAGCCCGACAGGCTGCCCGATCCCGTCCGCATATAGGCGAAGGCCAAAAACAGCACCGCGACCACGACCACGATCGCACCGATCAATGCCTCTGCGGCATTGCTTTTAATAGCAGCGGCTGCAGACATTTATTCGGGCTTCCAGGCCTGGTAATCGCCGGTCGCGGGCGGACGCGCGCCCCCGCGCTGAAGGCTGCCATCGGGACGATAGGCGCCGGACGTGCCGGTGAGGTTGGGCTGATGATCCTTTTCCCACGCCTTCGCCTTCAACGGGGCGGTGGTTGGCGGCTCGGCATAGGTATGGTGCAGCCAGCCATGCCAGTCGGGCGGCACGCGGCTGGCCTCAACGGTGCCGTTGTAGATGACCCAGCGGCGCGACCCGCCCTTGTTCTGGTAGTAGCGGTTGCCGAAAGCATCCGTGCCCACCGGCTGGCCATGCAGCCAAGTGGTCAACAGGGTTCCCCAGGTCGCCGAATTCCACCAGGAAAAGATCATGCGAAACATAGCAGGCGCCGCGCCGGGATTCCGTGCGGGACTATAGGGGGGCGAACCGGGCGAGGCAAAGAATTGCTGACGCGCGGAAGGCAGTTTCCGAAGCTGGAATCGGCTTATCCACAAAGCCTCCAAAGCGCTTTACGACCCTGTGATGAAAAAATGCGAGAAAATATTTTTGCGAACGGCAAAGGCCGCCGCTTGACTCGCGGCTTTTCGGGCGGTTCCCACGCCACAATATCTGGTAGACCGGGACCGGTTAACCACTTATTGCTTGCACCCCGCTTTTTTCCGGGTCCATACTTTGGGCCCGTCACCGCTCGTGACCACCACATCTGGAGACCCGACCGCCCCCGCCGCACGGACCCCAAAATCCGGCGGAAGGGCAACTGTCCCCTGAATGGTGGGCCTGCAGGAGACTGGGGCCGGTCATTTTTCCAGGGGACTTACCATGCGCATCCGCCGCCACTTCACGGTCGAAGGTCATTCTCCCTACGAAGGCATCGCGTTCCGCACCGCCTCCATCGAGATCCGCAATCCCGATGGCTCCATCGTCTTCGCCCAGGAAGGCATCGAGGTGCCGGAAGCCTGGAGCCAGGTGGCCAGCGATGTGCTGGCCCAGAAATATTTCCGCAAGGCGGGCGTGCCGCGCGCGCTGAAGGCGGTTCAGGAAGACGGTGTTCCCGAATTCCTGTGGCGCAAGCAGGCCGCGGGCAAGGACACCACGGGCGAAACCTCCGCCAAGCAGGTGTTCGACCGTCTGGCGGGCACCTGGACCTATTGGGGCTGGAAGGGCGGCTATTTCGACGGCGAGGCCGATGCGCGCGCCTTCTATGACGAACTCTGCCACATGCTGGCGGCGCAGAAATGCGCGCCCAACTCGCCGCAATGGTTCAACACCGGCCTGCACTGGGCCTATGGCATCGATGGCCCCGGCCAGGGCCATTACTATGTCGATCACAAGACCGGACGGCTGACCAAATCCGCGTCCGCCTATGAGCATCCCCAGCCCCATGCCTGCTTCATCCAGAGCGTCAAGGACGACCTGGTCAATGAAGGCGGCATCATGGATCTTTGGACCCGCGAGGCGCGGCTGTTCAAATATGGCTCTGGCGCCGGCACCAGTTGCTCGCCGCTGCGCGGCGCGGAGGGAAAGCCGTCGGGCGGCGGCAAGTCGTCCGGCCTGATGAGCTTCCTGAAGATCGGCGACCGCGCCGCAGGCGCGAGCAAGTCGGGCGGCACCACGCGCCGCGCCGCCAAGATGGTGATCGTCGATATCGACCATCCCGATATCGAGGATTTCATCGACTGGAAGGTGATCGAGGAACAGAAGGTCGCCGCCATGGTGGCGGGCTCCAAGCTGGCGGAACGGCACCTGAAGGCGGTTCTGAAGGCCTGCGTGAATTGCGACGGATCGGGCGATGACTGTTTCAATCCGCAGAAGAACCCTGCCCTGCGCCGCGAAATCCGCGCCGCGCGCAAATCCATGATCCCCGACAATTACATCGAGCGGGTCATCAGCTTCGCGCGCCAGGGTTTCAAGGAAATCGAGTTCAAGACCTATGACACCGACTGGGATTCGGAGGCCTACAATTCGGTCGCGGGCCAGAATTCCAACAATTCGGTGCGGGTGACGGATGAATTCCTCAAGGCCGTGCTGGAAGACGGCGACTGGCATCTGACCTATCGCGGCAACGGCAAGGTCGCCAAAACCGTGAAGGCGCGCGACCTGTGGGACAAGGTGTCCTATGCCGCCTGGGCCTGCGCCGATCCGGGCATCCAGTTCCACACGTCGATCAATGACTGGCACACCTGCCCGGCAGGCGGCGAAATCCGCGCCTCCAATCCGTGCAGCGAATACATGTTCCTGGACGATACGGCCTGCAACCTCGCCTCGCTGAACCTGATGGCATTCCGCAAAAACGATGGCGCGCGGAGTTTTGACGTCACCGCCTTCGAACATGCGGTACGCCTGTGGACCATGGTGCTGGAAATTTCGGTGCTGATGGCCCAGTTCCCGTCCCGCCGCATCGCCGAATTGTCCTATGAATACAGGACGCTCGGCCTCGGCTACGCGAATATCGGCGGGCTTTTGATGTCG
>JAFIHO010000355.1 GCA_017849395.1 Hyphomicrobiales bacterium | reverse complement strand
GCGGCGCGGGACGCGGCGGCGGCGCTTCGACGGTGGTGGTGAATTGCGGGACGATGGCGCTCGGCGGCGGCGGCGGCACGAAATCGACCGGCGGCGGCGGCGGCGGCTTCGGCTTTTCCACCTGCGCGTCGACGGTGGCTTGAATGTCCTTGATCTCCTTCAGGATCTTGTCCGAAGCGAGCGCGACGATCAGGCCCATGATCGCCAGTACGTGAATCGCGATAACGATGACCAGGCCGGCCACCTTGCTGCCAGCCGACTGGTGGCTGGTATTCAAATGATTTGGACGTTCCATTGGCTCTCTCGCTCAACTAGACAAAACAAACCCGGCGCGTTTTACGCCGGGCGTCAGGCACTCGGATCGAGACCCTTGAGGGCTTCCCAACCTTAGGCGCCTTATCCTGGCGCACTTTCACTTTCGCGCGCTCTTAAAGCAATCGTAATCGTCCTTTGCAAGAGGGTCCAGCACCGGCCTTGGTAAATCCCTTTGCGATCCGATGCGGATAGCGAGCGAAGCAAATTGTTCGCGCACGATCTTTTCGCATGTGCAGCATGTGAATTGAAACGCGGTATACCCGCCCTAAACCTGCTGTTTCATAACGGATTCCGCATATCGAGGCGATGGTATCGTGTCTGCACAGTGCAGAGCGGCATCGCGTTTTACTATCCCGCCGATGCGGCGAATGGTTCCACCATCACAATTATTTCAGGGCGCGCGGCGCGTGATCGAAAACATGCAATTCCGCAGCGTTGATTCTGCCTGCTAGTGTGACGCCGATTTCTGCTGAGGTTTTCGCATGCGTTATCTTCACACCATGGTGCGCGTTTCGAATCTGGACAGTTCCCTGGACTTCTATTGCAACAAGCTCGGGCTGGTCGAAATCAGCCGCATGGAGAATGAGAAAGGCCGATTCACGCTGGTTTTCCTGACCGCGCCCGAGGATGCGGAAAATGCCCGCAACGGCGGCGCGCCGATGGTGGAGCTAACGTACAACTGGGATGAACATGCCTATCAGGGCGGCAGAAACTTCGGGCACCTTGCCTATCGTGTGAGCGATATCTACGCGGTCTGCGACAAATTGATGAAAGCCGGCGTCACGATCAACAGGCCGCCGCGCGACGGACACATGGCATTCATCCGTTCTCCGGACGGCATTTCCATCGAACTGCTGCAGGACGGACATCTGCCGCCGCAAGAACCCTGGGCGTCGATGCCCAACACCGGTAGCTGGTAGCCGGACCGGAACGCGCGCATGAATTTCGCCTCCGACAATGCCTATGGCGTATTGCCCGAAGTGCTGTCCGCGCTGGCGCAAGCCGCGCAAGGCGCGGCCTTGCCTTATGGCGATGACGATGTGACCCGCGCGCTGGCGCTGCGTTTCAACGCGGTGTTCGAGCGCGAGATCGCGATGTTCCCGGTAATGACCGGCACCGCCGCCAATGCGCTGGCGCTGGCGACCCTGGTGCCGCCGCATGGCGCGATCCTGTGCCACCAGGACAGTCATATCGTGGTGCATGAATGCGGCGCGCCGGAATTCTTCACCCATGGCGCGCGGCTGCACACGATCGCAGGCGCGGACGGCAAGCTGGAGCCGGGCGCGCTGGAGGCCGTGCTGAAGCAATGGCCCTGGGGCGATGTGCATGGCGTGCAGCCCTTCGCGGTCAGCCTTTCCCAGCCCACGGAATTGGGCACGATTTACAGCCGTGAAGATATTTCCGCCATCGCCGCGCTCGCGCATCGCCATGGCCTCAAGCTGCATGTCGATGGCGCGCGGTTCGGCAATGCGGTGGCGGCGCTGGGCCGCACGCCCGCCGAGGCAAGCTGGAAATGCGGCGTTGATGTGCTGTCCTTCGGCGCCAGCAAGGGCGGCGCGCTGGCCGCGGAAGCCGTTCTGTTCTTCGATCCCGCCGATGCGCGCGATTTCGCCTTCCGCCGCAAGAAGGCCGGCCATCTGGCCTCCAAGATGCGGTTGGTGTCGGCCCAGCTCGCCGCCTTCATGGACAAGGATCTTTGGCTTCACAAAGCCGCCCGCGCCAACGCGCTTGCGGCGCGGCTGGGCGAAGGCCTGAAGGCGCGCGGCGTCACGATTACCGCACCGGTGCAAACCAACATGGTGTTCGCGGAATTGCCGCGCGAGATAGCGGCCAGGTTGCGGGCCGGCGGCGCGCAATTCTTCGACCGCACCCGCGCCTCGCGCGAAGATCATGTGGTGGCGCGCCTGGTGACATCCTTCGCCACGCCGGAAGAAGATGTAGAGCGATTCCTGTCTCTCATTGTGTGAGAGAAGATCGCTGTCCGGCGGGTATTTTGCAGCGTGCAGGATGGGTTGGCGGCGGCACGCGCTTACGCGCGCCGCAGATCACCGTCAAATGCGGCCCAGCACCGTCAGCATACCGATCTGGGTAGTCGAACCATTGTTGCCGCGCACCCAGTCGTAATTGACGCCGACCTGCCAGCTTTCGGTGGAGGCACCCAGGCTGAAGCCCGCAAGCAGGTTGCCGGTGTCCGGATCGGGGCCGATAAAGGTGTAGCTGTTGCCGGTGGCATTGATGCCGCCGGTCGAAGCGAAACCCGCCTTCAGCTTCACCGGGGTGCCGATCAGGTCGTAGCGATAGCCCAGCCGCGCTTCCGGCGTCAGGTTGAAGTCCCACAGCCGGATGTTGCGCTTCAGGTCTGCCCCGATCGAAGTGCGCAGCGAGTTGGCGTAATAGGGCGCGACCATCAGGTCCATGCCGTCGCCGCCGCCCGTTTCGGTATAGCCTTCCTCGCGCATCGTCATCATGTCCAGGCCGACATGCGGGATGACGTCGAAGCCCTGCCAGCGCAGCATCGCACCGGTGGTGGCGCCCGCCGCGCCCAGCAGCGCCGCGCGCTTGCCGGTCGACTCGCGTTGCAACTGCGGCGTGGCGCAGGTGACCGCGCCATTGGCGCAGAGGATGAGGCTGCGGCGGCCGTTGAAATCGCCATAGGCGAGCGAAAGCTGGGTATCGAGGAACATCTTGCGGCCGCGCCAGTCGGTATAGCCGGTCAGCATGTACCAGTTGGTATGGGTCTTGGTGGCGCGTGGCAGGGTCTGGGTCACATCGCCCGAATAGTAGCTGATCGCGCCGCCATACCAGCCGCCGCGCGGCGAGCCGCCGTCAAGGCCGACCGAGAATCCAAAGCCGCGATCCTTGTAGGCATTGAGCGTGCCATCGGCGGCCACCCGGCCCTTGTTGTTGATGGTCGTGGCATATTCCTCGCCCCACAGGGTCATCTCGCCGGGCTGGTTGGCGAAGGACCGCAGCAGGCGCTGGCGCGCCGCGACCGGACCGGTCGCCTGGTCAGTCATCATGATGGCGATCTGGCGCGCGCCGCCCGACACGTCGGGCGTGAACTGGGCGAACACATTCTGCGCCGTCTGGGTGTTTGTGATGCCGGTGGCGATGGAAGCGCCCAGCAGCGGATCGTTGGCCAGGGCCGCGGCGGCGAAGGGATAGACCCCGGCCGAGGCGCCGCTCAGGCCCAACTGCGTCGGAGACTTGGGAGTCAGGGTCAGGATCAGCGAGTCCGCGCCATTGACGTTGCGCGCGATCGACAGCGGCGTCGCGTTGGGCTGGAACAGGAACGGAATATTGGCCGCCATTTCCGCATTGTCCGCCGCCAGCGTCGTGTTGCTGATGTTGAGCGAGCCGACCGGCGCGGAGACCAGGGTGATGTTCTGGGGCAGCGGATTGTTGACCGACGCCGTGGTGGTGCCCGACGACACGAAACTGCCGAACTGCAGTCCCAGACGGGCGCTGGGATCGATATAGGCGGAGTTGCTTGCCCGCACGATCGGCGTGTTGCTGCTGCTCTGCTGCGAGATGGTCAGGCCCAGCGTGCCGCCATTGATGTTGAAATCGCGCGCATTGACGGGGCCGGTGGCGGCGGTGTTGGCGATGAACAGCGTACCGTTATTCTCGACCGTGACATCGACGCCGCCCAGCCCTGCATAGATCACGCTGTTGACATAACCGAAGCCGCCGACATGCAACTGGTTGCCGACGCCGGTGCCGAACGCGATGCTGTTGGCGGTGGTGACAGGCTCGCCGCCGGTAACCAGGGTGGAGGTGGTGGCCGCCACCACGGCATAGGAATTTGGCGTGGCAAGCACGCCCGTGGCGGGGTTCGCGGTGCCGTTCGCTCCGGTATTGCCGACATTGAAAACCCGGTTGTTGCCAACCGTTCCGAACACCACATCGCCCAGGATGGTGCCGGTATTGTTGACCACGATGCCGCTCAGTTGCGACGATTCCAGGTCGATGGCGCGAGCGACAGTCGACACCACCGCACCGGTCGCGGGAGTAAGCCGGGTATTGGCCGCCAGGATGGAACCGGCATTGTTGATGGTCTGCAGCTTGCCCGACAGGTCCAGGATCGCCTGGGACCGCAGCGTGAAGGGCGTGGCGGTATTGGCGAGGCTGGCACTGGGCGAGATGGTGCTTGTCTCGACCGTGGCGCTGATCGTGCCGCGCTGTCTCACATCGATCACCGGCACATTGGCATTTTCGCCAATCACCACCGCATAGGCGCTGCCGCCGCCCACGCCCTGCATGCTCGCCTTGATGGTGCCGGGCGTGTACGTGTTGCCAGAGACGGTCTGGCCCTGCACCACGATCTTCGGCACGGATGCATACTGGTCGATGCGTAGCGCGACGGCCGAGGTACTGCTGTTGGTCTGCTGCACCGTCCCGCCCTGGGCGCTGATGGTACCGGTGTTGAGCAATCCGCCCGTAAGGGTCGTCGTGTAGACCTGCGAAACGCCGGTGATGACCACGGCGGCGGAATTGAGCTGGGCGTCGGTCGGAATCGCGGAAATGGTGCCGCGGTTGATGAAGGAATAGCCCGGATCGACCGCGTCGGCCGTGGCGGCGACCGGCCCGATGACGATCGGGCCGCGCGGCGCGCCGGTGCCGCTGAGGACCGCCTGAGACGGATCGATCAGCAGGGTCGGGGCCGCGGCCAGACCATTGCTGGTAATGGATGCTGCGGAGATGCTGGAATTGGCCGTGGCGGGCCCGGCATTGACGAAACCGCCATCGATGCTACCGCCGATGATGACGGCCGAGCCGCTTTCCGGATTGGTCTGGCGTCCGCTGGCAAACTGGGTTCCTACGACCTGGATGATGCCCTGATTGACGAAAGAGCCTTCGCTGTTGGCCGCACAGGTGAAACCGGCGGGTAGGTTCGCCGCGTTGCTGGCGCAGGAATGAATCCCGCCCAGAATCTGAACGCCCCGCGCGCCCTGGCCGAGGTGACTGAGACTTCCCGTGGTGTCGATCAGGACATTGCCGTTCAACACGCCATCCAGATTGACAAGTGCCGAACCTGACCCCTGCGAGCCGCTGGCTGGCCCCATGGTCATGGCGCCACCCAGCAGCATGTTGCCAGTCATGGTGGTGCCATTGACCAACAGCAGCGCGGACGAAGCATCCCCCTGCACAACCACGGACGAGGTGCCCGCCGATCCGGCGGCCAAGGACAGGGGACCGAAATAGTTCTTGCCGCCGCCGATCAGGATGGCTGTCTTGCCGCTGCCCGCGCCCGTCAGGTCGATGGCCCCGAAATTGGCGAAGCCGCCATTCGACACGATGTCGGCAGCGCTGGTGTCGATCACGACGCCATAGGAACCGCCCGTGCCGGTATTGGCGATACGGCCGCTGTTGCTGATGAAATTATTGGAATTGAGCGTCACCGCCGCGCTGGAAGCGCTCACAGCCACGCTGCCATTGGCCTCGATGGTAATGTTTCCACTGCTTGCAGTGGTGAGCGCGGTCGAGGTGCTGGACGAGATGGTGCTGTCGGCATGCGCCAAGGAGACCGCCAGGACAGACGCCAACAGGGCGCCCGTGGCGGCGGAAAGCATCAAACGCTGCTTGGTCACGTCTGTTCCTCTATACGCCGGCCAGGCGGGCGTCCCGCTTCGGCATTTGCCTTGTTGAAGCCCTTAACCGGGCCAGCGCCGGGGCATGAATTCCCGGCCCATCGCCAAGCAGCCGTTAACTCTTTTCCCAATGCCGGGCGAGCCTGTCCAGCCCCGAAGGGGAACCGGCGGTAACCCGGCCGCCTTTGTACCCGGCAATGGCGTGTGTTCAATATCAATTTTTTCGCGCCCGGAAAGGCCCCTGGGGCAAAATAAGGCCGCCTTAATCGGGTGTTAGCGGCAAGCCCGCCAAAATGTCGGATGAAAAAGGCTTAACGAGCACCCCCCGCCATGATCAAGGCCCGGCACACCAGCTTCGCCAGGCTCACACAGGATGACGTGAACGCGACGGCCGCCCGGCACGAGATGCTCTATTCCGGGCGGATGGGCGGCGCGCGGGCGGTGTTCGCTTTCTGCGATCTTTCGGGACTGGACCTGTCGGGACGCAATCTGTGCGACGCCGACTTCACCGGGGCCGTGCTGGAGGAAATCAACCTGGCGGGAGCCCGGCTGGACTCGGCCAGCTTCTTCGGAGCCGACCTCAGGCGCTGCAACATGTCCAAGGCCAGTATGCGGCGTGTGGACCTGCGCGGCGCGTCCCTGCGGGGCGCGAACCTGATCGGCGCCGACATGTTCGAGGCCGACCTGCGCGAAGGCACCATCGCCGAAAAGGACAAATACGGAAACCTGAAAGTGCTCAAGCACGATCTGGGACCGTCCGAGCTTCCCGCCGCGCTGCTTTCCTCCGCCAATCTGGAACGGGCCCGGATGACCGGCGCGGTCGCGATCCAGGCGGACTTCACCGACGCGATGATGAAAGGCTGCCGCCTCACCCGCGCCAATCTGCGCCAGGCGCGGCTGACCGGCGCGAATCTGGAGAATGCCGACCTTACCGGCTGCAATCTCACCGGCGCGGATCTGCAAGGCGCGATCCTGGTGGGCGCGCGGCTGGAACACGCCACCATCCATGGCGCGGACATGTCGGAGACACTCACCGAAAAACTCGCGCCCGATATCGACCTGCTGGAAAAGATCGAAAGCCTGCTGGAACGTCATGCGCGCTGGGCCAAGACCGAAGGGCGCGACGGCAAGCCCGCCGACCTGACGGGCATGGATCTGCGCAAGGTGAAACGGCTGGCGCATCGCACCTTGACCGCGCTGATCGCGCCGGGCGCGATGCTGTATGGCGTCAATCTCGACGGCACCTCGCTCCAGGGCAGCAACCTGCAGGGCGCGGATTTGCGCAATGCCAGCCTGCGCGGCGCGGATCTGCGCGGCGTGAATCTGTCGGGCGCGAAGCTCAATCACGCCGATCTGTCGAACAGCAAGCTGGGGCCGCTGGCGATCACCGCCTCGCGCCTGTTGTCGGCGCGGCTGGACAGCGCCGAGGCGCGCTATGCGAGCTTCCGCGGCGCGGACATGCGCAAGGCGCGTCTGAGCGGCGCGGACCTGTGTTTCGCGGACCTGCGTGATACCGACATGCGCGACGCGGAAACGGACAGCGCCGATCTATCGGGCGCGAAGCTGCCCATGGAGTTTGCGAAGAGCGCCTGAAGGGCCCCTCCATGAATGAAAACGGCGCTCCGTTTCTGGAGCGCCGTTCGCATTTTCGGTGGCGAAAGATCAGGCCGCCTTCGCGCCCTCTATGGTCTTGAACTCGCCGCCATTGATCGGAATGCGGCGGGGCTTCTTCTCCTCCGGCACGACGCGCTCAAGATCGACATGCAGCAGGCCGTTCTCGAGACGGGCCGCCTTCACCTCGACATGATCGGCAAGGCGGAAGCTGCGCTCGAAAGCGCGCCCGGCGATGCCCTGGTGGAGATAGGTCGGGCGGCCTTCGGCCTCACGCTTGCCCGATACGGTCAGCACGCCGTCCTTCACTTCGACGGTGATGTCCTTCTCGCCGAACCCGGCGACGGCGACGGTGACGCGATAATGGGTGTCGTCACTGCGCTCGATATTGTAGGGCGGGTAGCCCTGGGCGCTGTCGCCGGCGGATTCCAGCAGATCGAACAGATGGTCGAAGCCGACAGTGGAGCGGAAAAAGGGAGAATAGTCGTAACGCATGATCAACCTCCAAAAAGCGTTGTGGCGTTGTCCGCCAGCCGGCACGGCCGCGCGGAACCTCCGTTTCCCGGCCCCTGAAGGCGGCCGGACGACTAAGACATGGGAGGGGAACAAGGGCCTTCAAGCCCTTCCGGGGGCAAAAATTTCGGGCTTAATGGCCCTTGAATTTCACTGATTCCCCCAGATTTCCCATGATTCCCGCCACAGAGATTTTCGATCCCCTGCCCCTCCAGGCCGTGGGCGCGCGCCTGCGGGCGGCACGCTTTGCGGCCAACCCCGCCGTCCCGCCCCGCGGGGTCTGTGTGCTGCTGAACGGCCAGACCGAGTTCATCGAAAAATATTTCGAAGTGATCGACGAATTGCGCGGGCGCGGCTTCGCCGTCGCCACAATGGACTGGCGCGGCCAGGGCGGATCGGCGCGCATGCTGGACGACCCGCTCAAGGGCTTTGTCACGGACTTCGCCGAATATGACGACGATTTGGAAACGCTGATGAACTGGATCGTGACACCGATGATTCAGGAGGCACAGGCTCGCCTCACGCGGAACGCTGGAGGGGAAGGTGCCTCCGAACGCGCGAGCACGAAACAGACGGAGGGGGTAAACCTGATAGCCGTCGCGCACTCCATGGGCGCGCATAATCTGCTGCGCTATCTGACGCGCAAGCCGGACATGTTCACATCCGTCGTGCTATCCGCGCCCATGATCGCCATCTCGCTGCGCGGCACGTCCGAATGGGTGGCGCGCTCCGTCACCTACGCCAAGAACAGGTTTCGGCAGGGCGGCGGCTGGGTGTGGGGCATGGAATCGCGCGATCCGCTGGGCATGGGTTTCGACAAACAATTGGTGACATCGGACCCGGTGCGGTTTGCATCGGTGCAGGCGCTGCTGAAATCCCAGCCCGACCTGCGGCTGGCGGGCGCGACCTGGAGCTGGCTGGCGGCCGCCTTCCGTTCGATGGACTGGCTGCGCGCGCCGGGCCGCGCCGAAAGCATCACCACGCGCGCCCTGGTTATTGGCGCGGGCGCGGATCGCATCGTTCTGACACCGGCCACCGAAAAATTCGCCGCGCGTATGCCGCATGGCGAATATCTGCGCATCGAGGGCGCCGAGCATGAAATCCTGATGGAGCGCGACATCTTCCGCCAACAATGGTGGGCCGCGTTCGACCGTTTCACCCAGCAAGGAAAAACCCCGGCGGACTGAATCCGCCGGGGTTTCCCTGCTTCACTGTCTTACTGAGGAGCCTGGGCAGCCTCAGGCATGGGCTGGGCCTGAACGTCGGGCTGGACCGGAACGGTCTGTTCCTGGGTCGGCTGATCCAGCGGCGCGGCCTCCGGCGTCGCCTGCGGCAGGGCCTGGTTCTGGGCCTGCTGCTGATCCTGCGGCGCGGCCTGTTCCGGGACGGTCTGGTCGGGCTGCACAGGCGTTTCCGGCGTGATGACCGGGGCCGCCGGAGTTATCGCCGCCATGGAAGACGCAGGCGGCGTGGGAGACACCGGCTCCGGCACGGTCAGCGTGGCGGCGGCTTGCTGCTGGCCGATGGCGGGCGAAGGCTGGGCCTCCGGCACAACCGGCGAGACATCCGGCTTCGGTGTCACATCGACCCGCGCGGTGCGGATCGCAGGCGTGGACTTGGGCGTGGGCTCAGCCGGGGGAGCAGGCTCAGGCGCCGGTGTGACGCTCTCTGGTTTTGCTTCCTGCATCGATGCCGATTCAGAGAACATGGGCGCCGGGGGCGTGTTCTCTGCAACCTTCGGCGCAGGCGCGCTTGCAGCGATGGCAGGCGCGCTGGTCGTTGATTTCATCGACGACATGTATCCGGCAACACCCGCGCCGCCGAGGATGAGCGCCACCGCCGCCGCCGCGATCAACTTGCCGCTCGTGCTTTCCTCGTCCGGCTCGACAGTGCGGAACGCGCCCATCTCGCTGTTTTCGCCCAGCGGACGGATGTCGCTGTGCTCGATTCCCTCGCCCGACAGATCGATCCGTTCGGACAAGTAATCGACATGCGCCGGACGCGCGAAGTTGGTTTCGAATACCGGTTCGGAACCGGCGCTGTTGAAGTCTCTCAAGTCGCTCATGGGCTTCTCTCTGCCTTCATTGCGTTACGGGCAGAGAACGTGGCTTGCGAGGCATGGTTGCCGCATTGGTCAACAAAGGCGCAATTGCGGCGACAATCGAGCCGCATTGCGCAGGAACCGCAGGAAACAGAGCGAATACCAGACGCGCGAACAGTTGCAGTTGCGCGAAGCCGGCCTACCCCGCCAGCAGTTTCACCACGGCTTCATGTATGCGCCTGTCACCGCAGGCCAGGATGCTCTTGCCGTCGCGGCAATCGCCGCCATCCCAGCTTGTGATGACGCCGCCCGCGCCTTCGACCAGCGGCATCAGCGCGGCGACATCCCAGCGATGGAAATTCGCCTCGATGATCACATCGATGAAACCCAGCACCAGCGCCGCGAACAGATAACAGTCGCCGCTGAAGCGCGTCATGCGCGCGACGGCCTTCACGCGCTGGAACGCGGCCTGTTGCTCCGGCGTGAAATAGGCGGTGGGATCGGTGCAGCACAGGATGGCCTCTCCGATATCGGCGCATTCGCGCACGCGCAGGCGCGTCATCTCGCCATTCTGGTGCAGCATGGCGTGACCGTTATAGCCGATGAAGCGCTCGCCCAGCACCGGCTGGTCGAGAATGCCCAGCACCGGCACCTCGTCGCGCTCCAGCGCGATGAGCGAGCCCCATTCATGCCGCCCCGTGATGAAGGCGCGCGTGCCGTCCACCGGATCGAGCACCCAGCGCAATCCATTGCCGCCTTTCTTCTCGCCATACTCCTCACCCAGGATGCCGTCCTCTGGCCGCTCGCGCTCGATGATGGCGCGGATGGCGCGCTCGGCGCCCTTGTCGGCTTCGGTGACGGGATCGAAACGATGCTGGCCCGGCTTGTGGGTTACCTCGATGCGCTGGCGGAAGAAGGGCCGTATCACCGCGCCAGAGGCATCGGCGAGACGGTGGGCGAAATCGGCGAGATTCTGTTCGACGGGCATGGGGCAAATCACCTGATCGGCATCTATATGGCACAGGCCGCGTTAGGGGTCAGCACATGAAACCGCTGGCGGCTTGCTGTGGTTATTGAATCGCCGTCGTCCAACCCCAGACCGCAAGCATGACGAAGAAACCCACCACGAAGCCCAGTGAGACATGCCAGCCATCAAGCAGCCAGCGCAAGGCGGACCGGCCCTCCGGGTACATGTTCGTCAGGGCGACGCCCGCCGAAGAGCCGAACCACAATGCCGAGCCGCCCACGCCCACTGCATAGGCGAGCAGCGACCAATCATAACCACCCTGCTGAATCGCCAGCGCCGTCAGCGGAATATTATCGAAGAATGCGGTGACGACGCCGATGCCCAAGGTGCTCTGCCAGGATGGTTCGGGCAGGGTATCGACCGGCATCAGCGAAGCAGCCGCCACCAGCGCCAGCAGAAATACAGCGCCCTTGGCGGCGGGCAATAGCACACTCCAGTCGGGCTTGCGGATCGCCGCCGTCAGCAGGATTGCCGTCCAAAGACCCAGCCCCAGCATCGGGGCATGCTCCTCCAGCCGGGGAGAGAACCCGCTGACGAAAATGTTGGTGCCCACCAGGGCCAGCAGCATGATCAGTACCGCGAGCAACCGCAGCCAATGGATTGGCAGGGCTGGCCCCTCATGATGTTGACATGGGGCAAAACGCTGCTGCTGCAGGGCGGCGGCGACGCCGAAGACGGCAAAGGCCGCACCGCCGCCGATAGCGGCAGGCGCGACGACAAGCGGCGAAACACCCGACAGCCAAATCATCGTGGTTGTGGTGTCGCCGATCACACTGCCCGCGCCGCCCGCATTGGCGGCAGCGACAATGGCGGCGAGAAATCCGACATGGACTTTATCGCGATAAGCATGGCGGGCGATGACCCCGCCCACCACAGCACCGGCGATATTATCGAGAAATATGGATAGCACGAACACGAAACCGAGCAGGCAAAGACCGCCCGTCCAGTTGCGAGGCATTAGGTTGGGAAGGGCTTCCGGCGCATTCGACAATTCGAACTGGCTTGCCTGCACGGCAAAGCCCAGCAGCAGCAGCAGAAGATTGGTCAACAACACCCATTCATGCGCGAAGTGCGCCGCAAGTCCGGCGAACCCGGCGCCTTCCTCAAATCCTCCCGCGTACAGCTTGAAGGCTATGATACTCCCAAGGCCGCCCAGCGCGATCCAAAGCGCCGCACGATGGAACAGCGCCAGGCCGATGAGCGTGAGGCCGAACAAGCAGAATTCCACGGGCAGGACTGGAAACGTCACGAACCGCACTCCATCAGATTATTTTCTTGCAGCCAGCAACAGAAGGAGTGTTCCTGTGATGCCGGCAAGCAGCGAACCGGTCAGCACGCCCAGCTTCGCTGCGGCCTGGGCTGGCTCGTCGGAAAAAGCAAGCGTCGTGATGAAGAGAGAGATGGTAAAGCCGATGCCGCATAACGCCGCCACGGCATGAACGGAGAGCCAACCCGCTCCCTGCGGCAACCGCCCCAGCCCAAGCCGGACACCCAACCAGGCAGCGCCGGTCACACCGATCTGCTTGCCCAGGAAAAGCCCTGCCATCACGCCGATCGTAACCGGATGGGCAAAAGTCGCCGGCGAAATGCCTCCCAGCGATACCCCTGCATTTGCAAAGGCAAAAACCGGTACGATGAGAAAGGCCACTATCCCCGCCAGCGCATGTTCCAGCCGCTGCGCGGGCGACTGCATTCCGCCAGCCACAGGCAATGTGAAGGCCAGAAGCACGCCCGCGAGTGTCGCGTGCAGACCCGATTTCAGCACGAACAACCACAGGAAAATTCCAAGCAGCAGATAT
>JAFIHO010000354.1 GCA_017849395.1 Hyphomicrobiales bacterium | reverse complement strand
TTCTTCATGGCGTTCCTCCCTTTGATATGACCTAAAAGACTCAGGCCGCACCGGCGCTCTTTGCGGCACCGGTGCGGCCCATCCCCTGTGATTATACGCGCGTATCAGATGCTATTTAACGTCGGCGCCCCGGCTTTTGAAATAGGCGATGGAGGCGGGTGACTTCAGATAATTGATGAAGGCGGTGGCGGCGGCCTTGTCCTTGGAGATGGCGGACACCGCGATGTCGCCGTCCAGGAACAGGCCGAGGGAGTCGGGCACGCTGCCGACCAGTTCGACCGCCGGATCGTTGATCTGGGTCTTGAGCTGGAAGCCCATGTCCGCGCCTTCCTTGATGCCCACGACCGCGTTGCCCTTCGCCGGCGGCTTGCCGTTGTTGGGCTTGAAGTCCGGGCGCTGCAGCATCTCGTGGATCTTCATGGCCTGGGCGCTTTTCTCGGCGGTGAAGGGATTGGAGTAGGCAATCTGCTTGGCGCCCTTCACGGCGGCGGCAACCTTCGCGACGGTGGAGATGTCGGGATGCTTGGCGCCCTTGGGCACGATCATCACGATGTCGACCCGGCCCAGCGGCTTCACGGTGCTGCCGTCGATCAGCTTGTCCTTCACGGCCTGCTTCATCAGGTCGTTCGGCAGGATCACCACGTCGCTGGCCTTCTTCACCGAGGCGATCATCTGGCCCATGCCTTCCTGATCGACGGTGACCTTGTTGCCGGTCTCCTTCTCATACTTAGCCGCCAGT
Source organism: Hyphomicrobiales bacterium (assembly GCA_017849395.1). Lineage (GTDB taxonomy): Bacteria > Pseudomonadota > Alphaproteobacteria > Micropepsales > Micropepsaceae > Rhizomicrobium. Next base: position 4,292 of record JAFIHO010000354.1, on the reverse strand, counting down.
TCCTTGACGCCGCCAAGACCGAAAAAGCCCGGCGTGACGATGGTGATCTCGGCGGACTGGGCGGCGGTCGCCAGGCCAATGGCCAGCGCCGTCGCGAAGTACATGGAACGCATCTTCTGTCTCCTTGAAACTGGAATGGGTTTGCCAGCCGCCCCGTTGTTTTCGGCTGAAATCAATGACTTGGATCAAGGGAAACAGCGCCCAGCATATGGGGCAAGCGAAATAGTGCGAAAGCCCCCGTGTAGGGACAATTTCACGCTTTGCTTGTTCCAGATTGCACGGCGGATAACAGAAACGTGGCACCCGGAGCGTCATGGGCCACGATGTTGCGGCGCGGCGAGAAATCTATCCGGCGCCGCCGAACCGCGCCTTCCATTCCGCGATCTGCTCGTCGGTAATCTTGGCGACCAACACTTCGGGCGCCTTGATCGGCTGGCCGGGCGACAGGTCGTCCAGCGCCGCCGCCATCGGCTGGTCCGGGAACGGAATGACGCCGCCGCGATAGCCGACCGGCTGGATGCATTCATGCACGGTCTTCGCGAAGGAGGGCATCACCGGCCACATAAGATGCGCGAACTGGTGGATGAGGTTCAGACCCATCCGCACGCCCGCCGCCGCGCGGGCGCGGTCGGTCTTGACGTGGGTCCAGGGCGCGGCGCGGGTCATATACTCATTGCCCGCGACCCAGATGGCGCGCAGCTCCGCCATGCCCTTGCGGAATTCTGCCTGTTCGAGATAGTCCGCATACTGAGCGATGCGGCGGTCCATCTCGGCGATCAGCGCCTTTTCTTCCTCGCCATATTCGCCTTCGCCGGGCACCACGCCGTCAAAGCGCGCGACGCAGAATTTGGTGACGCGATTGACGAAATTGCCCAGTACATCGGCCAGGTCCTTGTTGATGACCCCGGCGAACTGTTCCCAGGTGAAATTGCTGTCCGAGCCTTCCGGCGCGTTGGCGATCAGGTAGTAGCGCCACCAGTCGGCGGGCGCGATCTGGAGCGCGGTGTCCATGAAGATGCCGCGCTTGCCGGAGGTGGAGAATTTGCCGCCGTCATAATTCAGCCAGTTGAAGCCCTTCAGCCGGTCCACCAGCTTCCAGGGCTCGCCCGACGCCATGATGGTGACGGGGAAGCCCACCGTATGGAAGGGCACATTGTCCTTGCCCATGAACTGCCAATAGGTGACATCCTTCGCGGCGTCGCCATGCCACCAGCTTTTCCAGGCATCGCCCTTGCCGTTCTTGTCGGCCCACTCCTTGGTGGAAGCGATATATTCGATGGGCGCATCGAACCAGACATAGAAGACCTTGCCCTTCAGCTTGCCGTCCGCGATGTCGTCCGGCACCGGGATGCCCCATTCCAGGTCGCGGGTGATGCCGCGGTCCTGAAGCCCCTCGTCCAGCCATTTGTAGGCGATGGACGTGACCAGCGACGGCCAGTCATTCTTGTGGCTGTCTATCCAGGTGCGCAAGCGATCGGCGAACTGGGCCTGCTTGAGGAACAGGTGAGTGGATTCGCGGATCTCGATGTCGCGCGCGCCGGACACGGCGGAGCGCGGCTCGATCAGGTCCACCGGATCGAGAACGCGGGTGCAGTTTTCGCACTGGTCGCCGCGCGCGCGGTCATAGCCGCAATGGGGACAGGTGCCGATCACATAGCGGTCGGGCAGGAAGCGGTCATCGGTGGCGGAATAGGCCTGTTTGGTGACGCGCAGTTCGAGGAAGCCGTTCTTCCAGAGCTGCCGCGCGAAGTGGAGGGTCAGCTCATGGTTCTGGGGCGACGACGACCGCCCGAAATTGTCCCAGGACAGGCCGAAACGGTCGCCCAGTTCCTTCTGCACCTGGTGCCATTTGGCGGCGTATTCGGCGACCGGAACGCCTTCGTCCAGCGCCGCCAGTTCGACCGGCGCGCCATGTTCGTCCGTGGCGCAGATAGCCAAGGTGTCATACCCCCGGGCCCGGCAGAAACGGGCGAAGATGTCGGCGGGCAGCATGGAGCCCACCAGGTTGCCCAGGTGCTTGACCCCGGCGACATAGGGAATGGCGGAGGTGATGAGGACGCGCTTCATATGGTCTGCTAAGGTGATGCGGCCAGTCCTCATACAAGGGGACGGCTGAGGAAGCGAGGGGGAGCTAAATGTCCAACAAGATGGTGGGATTCATGCTGGCCGGCGCGACGCTGGCGGCGATTCCCCTGGCCAGCCCGGCCCAGGATCATCCCCTGCCGGAAGCCGGGACTGTCCGTCCCGCCGCGACCCTGGACAATGAACCCTCCGTGACGATCTCGAATGGCGCGGTGAGCGCGAAGGTCTATCTGCCGGAACGGCGCGGCTTCTATACCGGCACGCAGTTCGACCATGCGGGAATGGTGACCCACACGACCTACAAGGGCCAGGATTATGGTCAATACTGGTTCAAGGGCATTTCCAGCGCGGTGCACGACTATACCTATGACGAGCAGGAAAATATCGTGGCGCATCCCTGTTGCTCCGCGACCGGGCCGGTGGAGGAGTTCGATGCCGTCGGCTTCGACCAGGCAGGCAAAGGCGGATCGTTCCTGAAGATCGGCGTTGGAATCCTGCGGCGCAACACCGACACCTACGATCATGTGCTGCACTATCCCATCGAGAATGCGGGCAAGCGCGAGAATGCCGCCACGCGCGACAGCGTGCGGTTCACGCAGGACATCAGCGGCGATCCCTCCGGCTATGGCTATCACTATGTGAAGACGGTGCGGATGGTGCCGGGCAGGCCCCAGATGCGGATCGAGCATATGCTGCGCAACACCGGCACGAAACCAATCCAGACCACGGTCTATTGCCATAATTTCCTCACTCTGAGCCCCGGCAACGAGCACATCAGGCTCGCGGCGCCGTTCAATCTCAAAGCCACCCGCGAGATGGACCGGACCACCGCTAAGGTGGAAGGCCGCACCTTCCGTTTTCTGCGGGCGATGACGGAACAGGACACGGTCTCGTCGGGATTCACCGGCTTCGACCAGTCGCTGCACGATTATGACTTCGATATCGTCAACACCAAGACCGGCTATGGCATGCGCATTCGCGCCGACCAGCCGCTGGCGCGGATCAACATGTGGTCCGTTGCGACCACCTTTTCCTGGGAGCCCTATGTGGCGATCTCGCTGAAGCCGGGACAGGAAAAACGCTGGACCTATATCTATGACTTCTATGCCAAGGGGGAAAAGTAATGCGGTTTGCGATCCTTACGGCGCTTCTGGCCGGCACAGCTTTCATTGGCGGTGCGGCGGGCCAGGGCAATGCGCCCTTTGTGCCGCCGCCCAAGAACAGCACTTCGCCCGCAAGCGCGCTGGACGATCTGCCCTCCAAGACCATCAGCAACGGCATCGTGAGCGCAAAAGTCTATCTGCCGGGCGAGTTCGGCTTCTATCGCTCCACCCGTTTCGACCATGCTGGGATGATCACCCACGTGACCTACAAGGGCATGGATTATGGCCGCTTCTGGTTCGTGAAGACCTCGCCCCATGTGCGCAACTTCACCTATGACGCGGACGGACTGGTGGCGCATACATCCGACGTGGCGGCGGGGCCGGTGGAGGAATTCGGCGAGAATGGATTCGATGCGGCGGGGCTGGGCGGGCGCTTCCTGAAAATCGGCGTCGGCATATTGAAGCGGGACAATGACAAATATGACCGCTTCCACACCTATCCCATCCTGAACCAGGGCAAGCGCACCACCAGCGCGACATCGACCGGCATTCGCTTCACCCAGGACATCACCGGCGATCCATCGGGCTATGGCTATAGCTATACCAAGGTGGTGCGCATGGTGCCGGGCAAGGCGCAGATGGTGATCGAGGACAGGCTGAAGGGCTTTGCGAAAGACCGCAACTTCAAGACCGGCAAGACGACCATCGAGATCCGCGGCGCCTGCGCCGGCTGCGCCTAGACGATCGCTTTGAGACCCCTCTTGAAGCGCTGCCAGTTGCGCACATAACTTTCGGCCGATTTCTTCAGGCCTTCGACCGCTTCCGCATCCAGCGTGCGGATGGCTTTGGCCGGCGAGCCGACGATCAGGGAATTGTCGGGAAAGACCTTGCCTTCCGTCACCAGCGCATTGGCACCGACGAGGCAGTTGTTGCCGATGACGGCGCCATTCAGCACCGTCGCGCCCATGCCGATGAGCGAATTGTTGCCGATGGTGCAGCCGTGGATGATCGCGCCATGGCCGATGGTGCAGCCCTCGCCGATGATGACCGGCTTGCCGGGATCGGTATGCACGACCGTGCCTTCCTGGATGTTCGAGCGCGCGCCTA
>JAFIHO010000353.1 GCA_017849395.1 Hyphomicrobiales bacterium | reverse complement strand
TCCAGGGCGTCGGCTATCGCGCCGCGGTGCAGGGCAAGAACCTGAACCTGCAGCTCGGCTTCAGCCATGACGTGGTCTATCCCATTCCGGCCGGTATCACCATCACCAGCGAAAAGCCGACCATGATCTCTGTGTCGGGCATGGACAAGCGGTTGGTCGGCCAGGTGGCCGCCGAAATCCGCGGCTATCGTCCGCCGGAGCCCTACAAGGGCAAGGGCGTGCGGTACGAGGGCGAATATGTCCGCCGCAAGGAAGGCAAGAAGAAGTAAGATGAGCAGTCCTCTCTTCAAGAAGCGCCAATCGCGCACCCGTTACCGGATCGCCACCAATGCGGCCGGTCGTCCCCGCCTGTCGGTGTTCCGTTCGGGCAAGCACATCTACGCCCAGGTGATCGACGACCGTAAGGCCGTGACGCTCGCCTCCGCCTCGACCGCCGAAAAGGAAGCGGGCGTTGCGAAGGGCTACAACATCGAGGCGGCCGGTGCGGTCGGCAAGAAGATCGCCGAACGCAGCCTCGCGGCGGGCGTGAAACAGGTCGTGTTCGACCGCGGCGGTTATATTTATCATGGGCGCATCAAGGCGCTCGCAGATGCGGCCCGCGCGGGCGGCCTGGAATTCTGAGGAACACACAGATGGCACGCGAAGGACAGCAGCGGGATTCCAAGGAAGGCGGGCGCGGAGAACGCGGTGGCCGTGGCCGCGGGCGCGAACGCGACCGCGAGGACCGCGACAGCGACCTGGTCGACAAGCTGGTGCATATCAACCGCGTCGCCAAGGTCGTGAAGGGTGGTCGTCGCTTCGGTTTCGCGGCGCTCGTCGTGGTCGGCGACCAGAATGGCCGCGTCGGCTTCGGTCATGGCAAGGCGCGTGAAGTGCCGGAAGCCATCCGCAAGGCGACCGATGCCGCCAAGCGCGCTCTGATCCGCATTCCGCTGAAGGACGGCCGCACCATCCATCATGAAGTGCGCGGCCATCACGGCGCGGGCAAGGTTCTGGTGCGTCCGGCTCCCGCCGGTACGGGCATCATCGCCGGCGGCCCGATGCGCGCGGTGTTCGAGGCGCTGGGCGTGGGCGATGTCGTGTCCAAGTCGCTGGGCACCTCCAATCCCTACAATATGGTGCGCGCCACTTTCGACGCGCTGAAGCATCAGCAAAGCCCCCGCATGGTGGCGCAGCGCCGTGGGCGCAGCGTTGCCGAGATTCTGGCGAAGCGCGAAGGCGCGCCCGCCGAAGCGGCAAGCTAAGGAAACCCGATCATGGCCGAGAAAAAGAAATCAGCCTCGAAAGGCACCGTCACGGTGCGCCAGATCCGCAGCGCCAACCGGAAGCCTGAAATCCAGGCAGCGACGCTGCGCGGTCTCGGCCTTGGCAAGATCCGTCGTACACGCACCCTGGAGGATACGCCTTCGGTGCGCGGCATGATCAATTCGATCAAGCACTTGGTCGAGATCGTGGAAGAAAAGAAATAAGTTGGGTCCCGTGTCTGCGGCGCACCGGTTCGCGCTGCGCCGCACACGGGATGACAGGAGTTCGCAATGAAGCTCAACGAAATCCAAAACAATCCCGGCGCGCACAAGCGCAAGGACAAGGTGGGCCGTGGTTCCTCCTCGGGCCTGGGCAAGACCTCCGGCCGCGGCGTCAAGGGCGCCAAGGCCCGCACCGGCACCAAGGTCTATGGCTTCGAAGGCGGCCAGATGCCGCTGCACATGCGCATGCCCAAGCGCGGCTTCCGCAATATCTTCGCCAAGGATTTTTCCGAGGTGAATATCGGTCGTCTGCAGAAGGCGATCGACGAGAAGCGCCTGGACGCGTCCGCCAAGATAACCGAAGAAACCCTGCGCAAGGCGGGCCTGGCGCACAAGAGCCGTGATGGCGTGCGTCTGCTCGGCAAGGGCGAGATCAAGGCGAAGCTGACCATCGAGGTCGCGGGCGTTTCTGCGGGTGCGAAGGAAGCGATCGAGAAGGCGGGCGGCAGCGTGACCACTACCTTCGTCAAGAAGGTCTATGCCAACAAGAAGGGCCAGCCCGGCAAGCGTCAGAAGCGCCGCGCCGACTCGGCCGAGAAGCGCGCCGCGCGCGGAGGATGATTTTCGGGGCCGCCCGCTCGCAAGCGCGCGGCGGCATCCCCATATGACACCGGAATTCGCTAATCCGGGGCTGATCAGCTATGGTCGGCGCGATTTGGGAGCAGCCTGATGGCATCTGCAGCCGAGCAACTGGCCGCCAATTTCAATTTCCAGAATCTCGGCAAGGCCAAGGAACTTCGCCAGCGGCTGCTGTTCACCCTTGTCGCGCTGGTGGTTGCGCGACTGGGCGTTTACATCCCCATGCCCGGCATCAATCCCGAGGCGCTGGCCCAGCAGGTCGGCCAGGCTGGCGGATTGCTTGACATGTTCGACACGCTGGCAGGCGGCGCGGCCAGCCGCATGGGTGTCTTCGCGCTCGGCATCATGCCTTACATCTCCGCCTCCATCATCATTCAGTTGATGACGACGGTGTTCCCCAAGCTGGAGGAACTTAAGAAGGAAGGCGAAGCCGGGCGGAAAATCCTCAATCAGTATACCCGCTATTTCACCGTCGCGCTGGCGGCGATCCAGGCCTATGGCATCGCCATCGGGCTTGAGCATTGGGGCGGCACGGGCGGCGTCGTGCTGCAAACCGGCTGGGCTTTCCGCATCGGCGCGATGATCACGCTCACCGGCGGCACAGTCCTGCTGATGTGGATTGGCGAACAGATCACCAGCCGCGGTGTCGGCAACGGTATCTCGCTCATCATCTTCGCGGGCATCGTTGCGCGCTTCCCGACCAGCATCAAGCAGATGCTCGAACAGGTCCGCACCGGCGCGGCCAGTCCCATGCTGCTGCTGTTCTTCGCCGTGCTGGCGGTGCTGCTGGTGCTGGGCATTGTCTATTTCGAACGCGCCCAGCGCCGCCTGTTCGTCACCTACCCGAAGCGTCAGGTGGGCAACAAGGTTTATGGCGGCGAAAGCTCCCACCTGCCGCTGAAGCTCAACGTCTCCGGCGTGATCCCGCCGATCTTCGCGTCTTCCATCCTGCTGCTGCCGACCACGGTGGCGAATTTCAACGCCCAGAATCTGCCGGACTGGCTGCAGACGGTCGTGACCTTCGTCAGCCGCGGCCAGCCCGCCTATATGATCATCTATGCGCTGCTGATCATCTTCTTCGCCTTCTTCTACACCTCCATCGTGTTCAACCCGGAGGAGACGGCCGAGAATCTGAAGAAGTATGGCGGCGTGTTCCCCGGCATCCGGCCCGGGAAGAAGAGCGCCCAGTTCATTGATTACACGCTGACCCGCATCACCGTGCTGGGCGCGATGTATCTGACGGTGATCTGCCTGATCCCGGAATTGATGTATTACGAATACACGCTGTCCTTCGTGCTGGGCGGCACCTCGATCTTGATCGTGGTCAGCGTCACGATGGATACGGTGGCGCAGATTCAAAGCCATCTGGTCGCACAGCAATATGAAGGTCTGCTCAAGAAATCGAAGCTGAGGGGAGCGCGACGTTGAACCTGGTTCTGTTCGGACCTCCGGGGGCGGGGAAGGGAAAGCAGGCGAAGATCGTCACCGAAAAGCGGGGACGGCCGCAGCTTTCGGCCGGCGACATGCTGCTCGCCGCCGTGGCGGCTGGCTCGCCGCTGGGCCGCGAAGTGGAGAAAATTCTCGCGGCGGGAAATCTCGTCTCGGACGATGTCGTCATCAAGATCATCGCCGACCGTTATGACCGCCCGGACTGCGCCAATGGCGCGGTATTCGACGGCTTTCCGCGCACCATTCCCCAGGCCGAGGCGCTGGACACGATGCTGGCCGCCCGCGGCCGCAAGATCGATCTCGTCGTGGAATTGAAGGTGGACGAGGCGATCCTGCTGGCGCGTGTTGAGCAGCGCATCGGCCAGGGCATCGCGCGCGCGGACGACAATCCGGAAACGGTGAAAAACCGCCTCGCCGTCTATCGCCGCGACACGAAGGCCGTGCTCGATTTCTACCAGAAGCAGGGCAAGGTTCAGACGGTCGATGGCATGGCGCCTATCGACGCCGTAACCGCCCAGATCGGCGCGATACTGGACGGCGTTCCCGCCTGACGATTGGTGTCAGGGCCAGTTGGTGCTGTCCTGCTTCCTGCCGGTCATCCGCTCGATTTTTCCATTCCGCAGATCGAGATGGAAGATCGCGTTGCCCAACCCCTCTGCCTTGTCTGTGAAATAGAGGGACGTACCGGATTGCCAGGCGAATGAGCTCGTCTCTGCGGCCCTGCAGCGGCCCGCCTGCTGCGCCTTTGCCTCCTTCAGGACGACAACCATGATACGGCACGTTCCGTCAGGCTCTTTCGCGACATAGGCAATCCGCTTGCGATCCGGCGACCAACTCGGCGCGCCGTCGTCGGATTTGCTCGCCGGACGGACATCGTTGCCTGCTGGCGCGGGCACGAATATCTGTCCCGTACTCGAGCCCGGCAGATAGGCGAGCATCGTGCCATCGGGTGAGAAAGCCGGCTCGCCATTCTGCGACAGGACGGGAATCAGGACGGGCCTGGTGCTGTCACGCAAAGGCCAGAAGGCCCACATCCCTAAAATCACCGCCGCAGTGGCCAGCGAAACGATGGCGCCGCGCCCCCAGCCGAAATCCTGAACCCGGACTTTGGGTGCTTCCACCGGGTCGGCAGGCAGTATCACGCGATCCGATTTCAGCCGGTATCCGACCCGCGGAATGGTCTCGATCGTAAAGGGGGCTGCGCCATCGCTGTCCGCCAGCTTCCGCAACCGCCATATGACCCGGTTGATTGAGTCCTCCCCAACAACCCTGCCTTCCCAGCAGGTGTCGATCAGCTCGTTGCGGGAAACCACGCCGCCATCCGCCCGGGTCAGGGCGACCAGAACCTGCATCACCCGTGGCTCCAGAGATTCCCTTATGCTCTCCCGGACAACCTCTCTGGTGGATGGGCACACCAGGAGCGCCCCCAGGCGAAAATCCGTCTCCTGCGCCAAATCGATGGTTAACCCACCGTCAATACGGGCGTTTTCAAGGCCCATCAGCAATCCATAAGGTTCCTGTGGGGGAAAGATCATACTGACGCCCATGCGTGCAGCTGCGAAATAAGGTCAAGTCATCTCGCATTTGCGAAAGCTCTGAAGCCTTATGTTCCGGTTGTTTCAGCACCCGCGTCCTTCAAAAACCCGATTTGCTGCGGTGCAGTATATCTCACTGGGTGAGACGCGGGGCGCGGCCAACCGGCGCAGACCGGTTCCAGGGCCTGGCGGAATGACGCACCCCCACCTTACCCCAACCAAGGAGTCTCTCATGTTGCGCATGTTAACTGTTGTCGCCCTGGCCGCTCTGGTGTCCACCCCGGCGCTGGCCGAATCTGCCGCCGAATCCCGCATCCGCGAGGCCGCCAC
>JAFIHO010000352.1 GCA_017849395.1 Hyphomicrobiales bacterium | reverse complement strand
GCAGCAGCGGCTTGGCCGGATCGCCGAAATTGCCGCCCGCCTGGCGGCCGACTTCGGCCAGCGCCGCCGTCACCTGATCCTTCAGATCGGCGGGATAGGTTTCATTGTTGGCGTAGTAATAGGTGCAAACCTCGGTCGTGACGGTCAGGCCCGGCGGCACCGGCAGGCCCAGATTGCTCATCTCCGCCAGGTTGGCGCCCTTGCCGCCCAGCAGGTTGCGCATGTCCGCCTTGCCTTCGGCCTTGCCGTCACCGAACGCGTAAACCCATTTCGTCATAGCCGACCTACCTCACTTTTCATGGCCGCCCTTGAGGCAGCCATCTATCTCACCACAAACTCAAGCGCCGCGAGCGTCCGTGGATGGCCGGGCCAAGCCCGGCCATGACATGGAGGGCTAACCCTCGACCTGAGAGAAATCAGCCACAGGGCTCAGCATCCAAGGGATTAAGCCTAGCAGTCTTATTCGCGCTTCCCGTTTCTCAGGATCGTCAACGTTCACCCGAATTTCGCTAAAGAAACTATCGAGGAGCGGTCGCAGGTGCGCCATGTCACTCATGACGTCTTCAAATCTTTCGTCTTTGATCTTTTGAAGAGCCGCCCGTTGGAATGACTGCAACTCATCATATAAAGCGCGCTCGGCTGGCTCGACGAGAAAAATCGATTTAGGCCCTTGCCCTTGATACAGCTTATTGTCCTTCTTTTCTTCCTGCCTCACAATATTATTGGCCCGCTTATAAGCGGCAAGAAGGTTAGTCCCATCATCGGTTTTCAAAAATTCTTGCAACGCACGTACTCGTGCCACCAACCGAACAAGATCATCTTCAGCACCCGAGCTAAGGACTCCATCTATCAAGTCATAGCGCACGCCTTTTTCTTTCAGCGCGACCTTGAGACGGTCGGTAAGGAATACCAAGACATCCTCGCCACCATGGGTGCCCATAGCGCCTCGATCAGATTCTTCCCAACTGCGATCCAAATCCCGAACAATTGTACGAAGGGAACATCGAACATCGTTTTCCAAAATGATGCGGATGACACCTAAAGCCGCGCGACGGAGCGCGAAAGGGTCCCCCGACCCAGTGGGCCTTTCGCCCGCAGCGAAGAACCCAGTTAGCGCATCCAGCTTGTCGGCTAGCGCCACAGCAATAGAAACCTTGTTTATCGGCACTGCATCGCCCGGCCCCATCGGCTTGTAGTGATCACGTACCGCGTCCGCGACTTCGGCGTCTTCCTTGTCGTGCAGCGCGTAATAGCGCCCCATAACGCCCTGCAGGTCGGGAACCTCTCCGACCACACCGCTGGTCAAATCCGCCTTCGCCAGCCGCGCCGCACGCTTGGCTTTGTGCACATCGGCACCGATCTTTTCCGCAATCTCACCCGCCAGCGCCGCGATGCGCTCCACCCGCTCATACTGGGTGCCCAGCTTGGCGTGGAATACAATGCCTTTAAGGTCTTCGACCCGGCTGTCCAGGGTCCGCTTGCGGTCCTCGTCCCAGAAGAACTTCGCGTCCGACAGGCGGGCACGCAGGACCCGCTCATTGCCCGCCACGATCTGCTTGCCGCCATCCTCCGCGACCATGTTGGACACAACCGCAAAACGGTTCGCCATCTTTCCGGTCCTGGGATCGCGCAAGGAAAAATACTTCTGATGCGTCCGCATCGAGGTCTGCAAAATCTCGGCGGGCACATCCATGAACTGGTCTTCAATCGCGCCGATCAGCACGGTCGGATATTCTGCCAGCCCCGCCACCTCGTTCAGCAGCCCCTCGTCCGGGATCATTTCCAGCCCATGTACAAAGGCCGCCTGCTTGACGCCCTCGAAGATGATCGCCTTGCGCTCATCGGCATCGAGGATCACATGCGCCTTTTTCAACGCAGCCTCGTAATCCTCGAACCGCCGCACCTCGATCTTGCCGCTGGACAGGAAACGATGCCCCAGCGTGTGTCGCCCGCTGCTGACACCCGCGAAGCTGAATGGCACCACTTCGCCGTCAAACGTCGCCACAATGGAATGCAGCGGCCGCACCCAGCGGACCGCAACGCCCGGCTTCCAGCGCATGGATTTCGGCCAGGGCAGCTTGCCCATCACTTCCGGCAGGATTTCCGCCAGCACAGCGGCCGTCTCGCGGCCGTTGCGTTCGATCACACCGATATAGACATCACCCTTTGGCGTCTTTTCGACCTTCAACTGGTCTTTCGTCAGCCCGGTCTTCTTCAGGAATCCGTCAATCGCCGCAGCGGGCGCATCGACTTTCGGGCCTTTCAATTCCTCGCGCACATCCTTCTGCTTCGCGGGCAGCCCGGCAATCGCCAAAGTCAGCCGGCGCGGTCCCGCGAAGGCCTTGATGCCTTCGAACAGAAGCCCACGATCCGACAGCGCACCAACCGTCAGCCGCTCAAGATCCTTCGCCGCGCCGGCCTGCATGCGGGCGGGAATTTCCTCGCTGTACAATTCCAGCAGCAGATCTGGCATCAGGCAAATCTCGGCTTATAAGCACCCATCGGCGTTTCCAGCCAGGCTTCGCAGCATGCCTTGGCCAGCGCCCGCACCCGCCCGATATAGGCGGCGCGCTCGGTCACACTGATCACGCCGCGTGCGTCCAGCAGATTGAAGGCGTGACTCGCCTTGATGCACTGGTCATAGGCGGGCAGCGCGAATTTCCGGTTTCCGCCGATCAGCTGCTGGCACTGCTTTTCAGCGTCCTTGAAGTGCTGAAACAGGATTTCTGTATCGGCCAGTTCGAAATTGTAGGCGGAAAATTCCTGCTCGCTCTGGTGAAACACCTCGCCGTAACGGAACTGATCATTGAAGGCGAGGTCGTAGACGAACTCCACGCCCTGCACATACATGGCCAGCCGTTCCAGCCCATAGGTGATCTCCGCGGCTACCGGATCGCAGTCGATGCCCCCCACCTGCTGGAAATAGGTGACCTGGGTGCTCTCCATCCCGTCACACCACACTTCCCAGCCAAGCCCCCAGGCGCCCAGGGTCGGGCTTTCCCAGTCATCCTCGACAAAGCGGATGTCGTGCAGGTTCGGGTCCAGCCCGATCTCGCGGATGGAACCCAGATACAGATCCAGCACATTCTCCGGCGCGGGCTTCAGGATCACCTGATACTGGTAATAGTGCTGCAGCCGGTTCGGATTCTCGCCATAGCGCCCGTCCTTGGGGCGACGGGAAGGCTGCACATAGGCCGCCTTCCAGGGGCGCGGTCCCAGCGCGCGCAGCGTCGTGGCGGGATGGAAGGTGCCGGCGCCCATCTCATTGTCATAGGGCTGCAGGATCAGGCAGCCCTGGGCCGCCCAATAATTCTGGAGGGTAAGAATAAGGTCCTGGAACGTCCGGGCTTTGGCCACGATTCGCCTGTTGTTCTGAGCGGGCAGGACCCTACAGACGGGCCGAATCCAGGGCAAGCGCCTCGCCGCAGCGCAGCACGGCATCGCTCTCACTGGTAAACGACCCGTCCTCCCGGTGCAGGACCAAGCCGGCCGACAGGATCAGTGGGGCGCGGGACCCCTTGCGGACCTGCAGGATCACCCGCTTGGCGGGCACCCCGGTCCGGGGCCACAATGGAAACACCAGCACGCCCCGTTCCGGCAGCACGGCCATCGCCTCGGCCAGCCGGTCGGCGCGCAGGATGGCGGTGAAAAAGCCGCCGGAGACGGTACGTTGCAGCCCCACTTTCAACCAATCCGTCAACATTCCGCCATCCATCAGCGCGGCGGCACGGTCAGGATCGGGCGATACCGCGCCCTCGCCGTGAAAGGGCGGATTGCAGAACACCTGGTCGAAATCTGATTTCAGTTCCGGGGGCAGATCGAAGGCGTCCACGGCGAAGAAACAGGCCGACATGCCGTTAGCGGCCGCATTGTCATTGGCCATAGCCGCAAGCCAGGGATCGATTTCGACTCCCGTCACAGCAAGTTCGCGCACACGGGCTTGCAGGCAGAGGCTGGCGGTCCCCGCCCCCGATCCAAGCTCCAGCGCCCGCTCGCCCGCCCGGGCAGGCACCGCGGCGGCAAGCATCACCGCATCCAGCCCCGCGCGAAAGCCGCTGTCGGGCTGGGTGACGCGTACTTTCCCGTCGAGAAAGGTGTCGCTCAAATGGGACGGTCCGGCATCTGGTCTGCAACGGCGTCGCGCAACAGCCGGTCGGCCCTCGAGAAATCCTCGTCCAGCACCATCAGACGGCGCGGCAGGAACCCCATGCTGCCATCCATTACGCTGGCATGTTCGTCGAACAGCACCGACTCGATCCCCTCCTGCGACAAAAGATTCGCGGCAAAGTCCAGAAGGACCGGGTCGTTGCTTTTGAGGACCACGCGCATCGCCGCCTTATACCCAGAAAAGGCGCCTTTGCCACGGGGTTCCCGGCCTTGCGGCAACGGCTGCGGCTTCGGTATTGTCCCGACCGTGCTGACGAACACCCGGACCGACGATCTCAAGACCGTCTCGCCTGTCGAGCGGCTCCATGCCCTGATCGCGGCCGACATGGCGGCGACCGATCGGCTGATCCATGCCCGCATGGGATCGGAGGTCGCGTTGATCCCCGACCTCTCGAAACACTTGATCGATTCCGGCGGCAAGCGCCTGCGGCCGATGCTGACCCTGGCCGCGGCCCAGGCAGGCGGTTACTCCGGCGACAACCATGTGAAGCTGGCGGCGGCGGTGGAGTTCATCCATACCGCGACCCTGCTGCATGACGATGTGGTGGACGAAAGCGCGCTGCGCCGGGGCAAGGTCTCCGCCAACTTGATGTGGGGCAACAAGCCCAGCGTGCTGGTGGGCGACTTCCTGTTCTCGCGTTCCTTCCAGCTGATGGTGGAGACGGGCAACCTCACCGTGCTCGACATTTTGGCGGGCGCGGCGGCGATCATCGCCGAAGGCGAGGTGATGCAGCTTAAATCGACCAACAATCTGGGCGTGACCGAGGAACATTATCTCAATGTCGTGTCGGCCAAGACCGCTGCGCTGTTCTCGGCCGCCGCGAAATCCGGCGCGGAACTGACCAGCCGCAACCGCGATTTCGTGGCCGCTATGGAAGATTACGGCAACAATCTCGGCATCGCGTTCCAGCTTGTCGATGATGCGCTGGACTATTCCGGCCGCCAGGCGCTGATGGGCAAGACGGTTGGCGATGATTTCCGCGAAGCCAAGATGACTCTCCCCATCATCCTCGCCTATGCGCGCGCCGACGATGCGACCCGGCCCTTCTGGAAACGTGTGATCGAGACAGGAAACCAGACCGAAAGCGATCTGGACCGCGCCATCACCCTGGTGGAGCAGACCGGCGCGATTCAGGAAACCATGCGCCGCGCCCGTGCCTATGCCGACCAGGCCAAAACGGCGCTGGCGGTGCTGCCCGACAGCGACATACACCGCGCCCTGTCGGACATCGCGGACTTCTGCGTCGAACGCGCCTACTGATTACAGCCCGTCGGGCGTCGGGCCGATATCCTGTCCGGCACCCTCATGCACGATGCCGATTTCCGGCACGAAAGTCGGCGCGATCCACCAGTCCGCATGTTTCTCGCGCATCGCATTCGCGGCACGCACGCAGCAGGAATCGTCGGCGAATATCCCGAAACAGGTCGCGCCCGATCCCGACATGCGGGTGAACAGCGCGCCAGGCAGCACGGCGATGGCAGCCAGAACATCGCCAATCACCGGCTGGATGGCGCGCGCGGGCGCTTCCAGATCGTTGCGCGTGGTCTCCAGGAACCGCAGCAGATCCGCGGTATCGCGGAAACGTCCCGGCGGCAATGTCATGTCCGCCCCACTGCGAACCTGAAGCGCCGCGAACACGTCCTTTGTCGGTACCGCCACGCCGGGATTGACCAGCAGCATCGGCAGGTGCGGCAACACCGGTGCGGCGGAAAGAATTTCTCCCCGCCCTTCCATGAAGGCAGGTACCGAGCCGACACAGACGGGAATATCCGAACCTAGCGTGGCCGCGATCTCGCACAGCGCGGCGTCATCGGCGGCGTTTTCCCACAGCGACCGCAGGCCCCGCAGCGCCGCCGCCGCATCGGCTGAGCCACCCCCAATGCCCGAAGCCACAGGCAGATTCTTGGTCAGGGTAATCGCCGCGCCTCGGCCCCCATCCAAAGCCCGCGCGGCGCGCAGCACCAGATTGTCGGCCTCGGCCTCCAGGCCCTTCGCAAAAGGCCCATCCAGTTTCAGGGAAAGCGCATCGGCAGGAGCGAAGGACAGCGTATCCCCCATATCGGTGAACACCGCCAGACTCTGCAGCGGATGAAAACCATCCGCGCGGCGGTGGCCCACATGCAGGAACAGATTGATCTTGGCGGATGCGCGTTCGGACAACATGACAATCAAGGGCTTGTGTTCAATATCGGAAACTGCAGCTATCAGGAGCGGTTCCATCCTGGCCGCTCGAAGCGATCCATGCGATCGTTCCGTCCGCCTTCGCCGGACCGCTCCTCACCCCGTCAGCCCCGTTTGAATTTTCTTCTCGATGGCCGCCTTGTCCACCTCGCCATCGGCAAAGGTCAAGGCATGGTTCCACTGGAAGCGCGCTTCTATACGCCTTCCAGCGCGCCAATAGGCGTCGCCCAGATGATCGTTGATGGTGGGATCGCCGGGCACCAGCAGCACCGCCTGGGCCAGCGTATTGGCGGCATCCTGCCACCGGCCCAGCCGGTAATAGGCCCAGCCCACACTGTCCACGATATAGCCGTCAAAGGGACGCAAGGACCGCGCCTTCTCCAGCATCACCAGCGCCTGGTCGATGTTGCGCCCCCGGTCCACCCAGCTATAGCCCAGATAGTTCAGCAATTCCGGCTGCTCGGGCGACAATTTCAGCGCGGTCTGAATGTCGGCTTCGGACTCGTCCAGCTTTTTCAGGCGCTCCCGCGACATGGCGCGAGCATAGAACAGGGTCCAATCCTTCTGGCTCGGCGTCCCGAGCGCCTTCTCGGCATTGTCATAGGCGTCCACCGCCTCCGCATATCGGTCCGCGGCGCGATAGGTATCCCCCAGCGCAACCCAGCTCTCGACATCACGCGGCTGGCTGGCCACCAGCTTCTTCAAATCCGCGATGGCCGCGTCGGTACGCCCCAAGCGGGATTCGTTGATCGCAGCCTGCACAGCGGCGACACGGAAGTAAGGCGAGGTCTGCGGCACCGCATGATAGACGGTGATGGCGTCGTCGAATTTGCGGATGGATTCGAACCGGTCGGCCAGCAGGATATTGGCAAGCGTCAGGTCGGGCCGCAGATACAGCGTCATCCGCAGATAGAGGATCGAGATATCCGCGCTCTGTGTATCGGTCAGCGAAGCGGCGATGCCGAACAGCGCCTCCGCCGCGCCATCTTCGGGCGTGCGGATCATTGGCTCGGCTTTCTGCTTCGCGGCGATGCGCGCCAATCCCGGTCCCGTCACGACCGCCAGCCCAGGCTCGGTCAGGCGGCTGCGATAAAGCGCCTCCGCGTCGGCGGATCGGCCATGCACTTCCAGGAAACGTCCATAGGCTTCCAGTACGCGGGGCGTCACCGCGTTTCCGGCGATGGCCTTCTTGTAGGCGGTCTCGGCGGCCTCGGTCTTGCCCATATAGTCGGCCAGCAACGCGGCGTGATAGGCGGCAATGTTCTCCGCCCCCTTCTGGCCCGCCAGCGCCGCGATGTCCTTCGCCACCGCGGCGTCATCCTTCGCCGCTGCGGCGGCCCAGGCGTCGAACAGGGACAGGGTCAGAACCGTGAAAGGGCCCCGGGCCGACTTGGTCAGGTGCTGACGCACATCGGCATAGTCCTTGCGTTTGAACGCCATCACGGCCAGCGCCAGCCGAGCCGCCCGGTCATCCGGGGTCGCGGCGACCACGCGGCCCGCATAGCGCGCGGCGGATTCGAAATCCCCCGCCGTGGTCGAATAGAAGAAGGACAGCGCCAGAAGCTGCGGATTGGCGGGATCATTCTCCAGGCTGCGCGAATAGAAGCGCGCCGCCTGGGTCAGATCGTGATCCCCCGCCGCGAAACGCGCGGACAGATAGGTCGCGAAAGTGCCCGCGATCCGCGTGTCGGAATCATAATTGCTGTTGCGCGGCGCTTCCTGGGGCATGGCGCAGGCCGTCAGCAGGGCCGCGGTGAAAAGCGCCGCGCATCCGGCCGCCAATGTCTTACATGTTCGCATAATTCGGTCCGCCGCCGCCTTCGGGTGTCATCCAGTTGATGTTCTGGGACGGGTCCTTGATGTCACAGGTTTTGCAATGAACGCAGTTCTGGGCGTTGATCTGGAAACGGGGGCCTTTTGGGCCTTCGACAACCTCATAAACCGCCGCCGGGCAATAGCGCTGCGCCGGCTCAGCATATTCGGGCAAATTCACCGAAATGGGAATGGCCGGATCGCGCAACACCAGATGCACGGGCTGGTCCTCCTCATGATTGGTGGCTGACAGGAACACGCTGGATAGTCGGTCGAAGGTTAATTTCCCGTCGGGTTTGGGATAGGAGATTTTCGGACAATCCTTGGCTTTTTTCAGGCTGGCGAAATCCGGCCCGCCATGGGCCAGGGTCCCGAAAAGCGATAGGCCGAAAAGCTGGTTCAGCCACAAATCCAGCCCGATGAATGGCAGCGCCAAAACCGTTCCCAGCCGCGACCAGAGAGGCTTGGCGTTGCGCACCAGCCGCAGATCGTCCGCCACCCAGCTTTTCTCATAAGCCGCCTGATAGGTATCCAACCGGTCGCCCGCGCGGCCCTCGCCCAGAGCAGCGAAGGCCGCCTCCGCCGCCAGCATCCCGGTCTTGATCGCGTTATGGCTGCCTTTGATGCGCGGCAGATTTACGAAGCCAGCGGCGCAGCCGATCAGCGCGCCGCCGGGAAAGGTCAGTTTCGGCACCGACTGATAGCCGCCTTCGGTGATGGCGCGCGCGCCATAACCGATGCGCTTGCCGCCCTCCAGCATCGCGGCAATGGCCGG
>JAFIHO010000351.1 GCA_017849395.1 Hyphomicrobiales bacterium | reverse complement strand
GGCTTCCGGTCGCCAGCGTTCTGGCCAGCCGCGGCTTCCAGGTGATCGGCGTCGATGTGACGCCACAAATCGTGGATACGATCAACAGCGGCAAGATCCATATCGTGGAGCCCGATCTGGGCATGGTTGTCCATGCGGCGGTGTCGGCAGGCAAGCTGCGCGCCACCCTGACGCCGGAGCCGGCGGATGCCTTCATCATCGCTGTGCCGACGCCGTTCACCGACGGCAAGCAGCCGGACGTGTCTTACATTCATGCCGCCACCAAGGCGCTGGCGCCCCATCTGAAGAAGGGCGACCTGGTGGTTCTGGAATCCACCTCGCCGGTTGGCGCTACGGAGCAGATCCGCGACTGGATCGCCGAACTGCGTCCCGATCTGGTGATGCCGGAGGCCGAGAAGGACGAGATGGACATTCATCTCGCCCATTGCCCGGAGCGCGTGCTGCCCGGCAGCGTGCTGCGCGAACTGGTGGACAATGACCGCATCATCGGCGGCATCTCCCAGCACTGCGCCGAGATGGCGGCCGAGCTTTATCGCAGCTTCGTGCGTGGCGAGATGCATCTGACCAACGCGCGCACCGCCGAACTGGCGAAGCTGGTGGAGAATTCGTATCGCGACGTGAATATCGCCTTCGCCAACGAATTGTCCGTGGTGTGCGACAAGCTCGACATCAATGTGTGGGACCTGATCTCGCTGGCGAACCGCCATCCGCGCGTGAACATCCTGTCGCCCGGTCCGGGCGTGGGCGGCCACTGCATCGCGGTCGATCCCTGGTTCATCATCGCCGCCGCGCCCAAGCTGACGAAAGTCATCCGCGCCGCGCGCGAGGTGAATGACGGCAAGCCCGATGTCGTGGTGGACAAGGTGCGCAATGCCGCCAGGCGCCTGCGCGAGCCGGTGATCGCGTGTCTGGGCCTGTCCTACAAGCCCGATATCGACGACCTGCGCGAAAGCCCCGCGCTCGATATCGTCGCGCATCTTGGCAAGGAGAAGGTCGGCAAGCTGCTGGTGGTGGAGCCCAATGTGAAGACATTGCCCGCCAGCCTGAAGGGCCTGCCCGATGTGGAGCTGACGGAATTGCGCGAAGCGATCAACAAGGCCGATATCGTGCTGGGTCTGGTCAGCCATCGCCAGTTCAAGCGGGTAGACCGCGAACTGCTGAAGCCCAAGATCATCATCGATACCTGTGGGACCTGGCGCTGACGCGCCGGGCCGTATCGGCTTCTGACATATAGACATTTGTAAAGCGCGAGGCGGCGTGTTGCCGCCTCGCGGCGCATCCGGCTTTCTCCTAATCGCTGACATGATTTCGCGCGTCTGTAAGGCGTGCGTGGAGTCATTCGCGTCATCAAGGTGACGTTCGCGATACTTTCAGGAACATGCGCGTTAAGCGCGGTCTTGTCTGTCAAAGCGCTTTTTCTGTGCGCGGTGCATCACTGCACGCCATATCCAAGCTGCACGTCAAAACAACTACTTACGTAGTTAATTT
The DNA here is from genome assembly GCA_017849395.1 of Hyphomicrobiales bacterium. Classification (GTDB taxonomy): domain Bacteria; phylum Pseudomonadota; class Alphaproteobacteria; order Micropepsales; family Micropepsaceae; genus Rhizomicrobium. The sequence continues at coordinate 2,288 of JAFIHO010000351.1, read as the reverse complement.
CTGGTTCCGCCATTGACAATGGAAGGACGTGAAGGCCTCATGCAGTGGCTTGGCGACATTAACGCGATGGGAAGGTTTATGCATCACGTTGCGAATGTATTCGACGAATGCTAAACCGATGCCGTTGGGCAAGGGGGCTTGCATGACTACAAATCGCGACACGATTGTCGTTTTCACCGCTCGAAGTCTTGATCGGATTTTGCGGGAAGGGGGATCCCAGGCCTGGGTTCTGAACCCCGTCAACGCGCGCCAGTGCCGGTGGCTGGTTTGTACGCAGAACCGTCACAATCCCGACGATGAATTCTCCGATGCGGGCGAGCCGCATGGCAGCGCATTCCTGATCGGAAAAATTTCGGGCGTGGTGCGCGCGCCGGATGAAAGCGCGGGCGACCGCTGGATGGTCACCATCAGCGAGTATGCGCGCATCAGCCTTCCCGATGTCTGGAACCACCGGCGCAATCCGGTCCGCTATGCGTCATTGGAAGAGCTTGGAATCAATTTGAATGAAATCCGTTTCGTTCCGATGCCGGAGGTCGCGGAATCGGCGCGCGCTGCGGCGCCGCGCGGCGGCGGACAGGCGGCGTTGCTGACAATTGCCGATGCAAAACGGGAACTTGCCGTCGCGTTCGGGGTGAAACCTGAAGCGGTCGAAATCACCATCAGAGGCTGAATTCAATCAATTTTGCCGCGTATTCGCGGCGTGTCGTGCCGATGTTTCCACCGCCGACGCGCCGCCTTTGCGCAAAAGTTGAGAACAATTTTGCCGTTCATCTTAGTTCGGAACTCAAATTTCTAGGTCTTACTTTCACCGGTCGTTGCGGAATCTGAAAGGAGGAGTTGGCGCTATGAACAAGGTCCTGTTCCGTGAATTCACGGACACGTCGAACATATGGCCAATCGAGCTTGATCTTCTCAGCAGGCACGATCTGTATTTCGAGAACCGGCTGGCGGATACGCCCGAGCTGATCGAACTGGCGCACACGCTGCGCTATCAGGTCTATGTCCGCGAACGGGCGTTCGAGAATCCCGAACACCACGCGAGCGGTCTGGAGACCGACGAGTTCGACAGCCATTCCCTGTCGGGCCTGGTGATGCACCGTCCCTCCGGTGAGGCCATCGGTACCGCGCGCCTGATCCTGCCGGTGCCCGGCCGCGCCGACAGTCTTCCGATCGAATCGCTGCTGCGCGAGAACGGGCTGGATATCGCAGACTATGTGCCGCTCGATACGTCGATGGAGATTTCGCGTTTCGCCATCTCCAAGAGCTATCGCCGCCGCATCAATGACGAGCAGCCGCCCGGCGCCCCCGCGCTGTCGAAGGAAGAGCGCATCCGCCGCGGCAATCTGGTGTGTCTGAGCCTGATGCAGTTCCTGCTGCGCCAGGCCGTCGACAATGGCGCCACGCACTACACCGCCGTGATGGAAGAGAAACTGTTGCGCATGTTGGCGAGCATGGGGCTGCATTTCACGCCCGTGGGCCCGATGGTGAGCCATCACGGTCTGCGTCAGCCCTGTATCTCCTATATCCCGGAGATGATGGAGCGTTGCCGCGCAGAGCAGCCGCAATATTGGGACGTCATCACCGATGGGGGCGAGATTATCCGCCGGCTGAACCGCCGTCTGGCGCAGCGTCCGGCGCTGGCTTCCTGAGGGGTTTTCCGGTCAACCGGGGCGTCGCGCTGTGCCGCCCCGCGATGATTGGACAAGCGCGATAAGGCCGCCCACCAGCAGCGCCGTGATGGCGTCGGTGATTTCGGCGGAACGGCCGGGCAGATAAAGGTCCGCCCAGCTTGTCGCGAACAGCAGCGCCGCTACACCCATGGCGGCGGCGGCGAGCGGCAGGCCGATCCGGCGCAGCAGCCAGATCAATCCACCATAGAGAAAAAATTTCTCCAGGAAGGACAGCGTGTTCACCTGGATCGATCCGTACATGAAGCTGAGGAACGGTATCCAGCCGAATTCGCCCTTGCGCGGCTGGAAGTGAAACGGTTCCAGCCGCAGCGCGATCACGCAGGCCAGCAGCAGAATACAGGCCGCGACGGTGAAAGGCCTTGGCCGCACCTCCATCATCATCGCCCAGATGAAGCCTGCCGCCGCGCCGGACAAATGCGCCACCGAAAGCGATCCGCCTGCCAGAAGAATTTTCGATCCCAGCAGCAGCGCGGCATAGGCCACGAACCAGCTTGTGGTATGGCGGCCCTGGGTGACGTCATGGATCAGCACCGACGCGGCGATCCACACCGCGGCATGGGTGAAGAACTGGTAGGGCGTGAGGCTGGGATGCAGCAG
>JAFIHO010000033.1 GCA_017849395.1 Hyphomicrobiales bacterium | reverse complement strand
GGCGGCGCGATGCTGCGCCTGCAATGGAATCCAGGCGAATAGGCGCGCCCGATCCTCTTTCACATATCACGGGTTTCCAGTATGTGTGCGCCCACATAAAGGGTGCGCATCATGGCCTATAAAGTCGCAATCGTCGGCGCGACCGGCAATGTCGGACGCGAGATGTTGAATGTGCTGGCCGAAAGACAATTTCCGGTCAGCGAAGTCGTCGCGCTGGCATCGACCCGGTCTGTCGGCACCGAAGTGTCGTTCGGCGATCACACGCTGAAGATCAAGGCGCTGGACTATTTCGATTTCAAGGACACCGACATTGTGCTGATGAGCGCGGGCGGTACCATCGCCAAGCAATGGGCGCCGAAGATCGCGGCACAGGGGCCCATCGTCATCGACAATTCCAGCGCCTGGCGCATGGACCGTGACGTTCCTCTGGTGGTGCCGGAAGTGAATGCCGCCGCGCTGGACGGGATCAAGAAGGGCATTGTCGCCAATCCCAACTGCTCCACCGCGCAACTGGTCGTGGCGTTGAAGCCGCTGCACGACTTCGCCGCCATCAAGCGGGTGGTGGTTTCGACCTATCAATCCGTGTCGGGCGCGGGCAAGGAAGCGATGGACGAGCTGTTCCGCCAGACCCGCGCGGTGTTCGTGGCCGATCCCATCGAGACGGAGAAATTCACCAAGCAGATCGCCTTCAATGTGATCCCCCATATCGACGTGTTCCTGGACTCCGGTCTTACCAAGGAGGAATGGAAGATGGCGGTGGAGACGCAGAAGATTCTCGATCCCGATATCCAGCTGACCGCGACCTGTGTGCGGGTGCCGGTGTTCGTCGGCCATAGCGAATCCGTCAATATCGAGTTCGAACGGCCGATCACCGCCGACAAGGCGCGCAGCCTGTTGCGCGAGGCGCCGGGCGTGCTGCTTGTCGATAAGCGCGAGGATGGCGGCTATGTCACGCCCATCGAATGCGCGGGCGAGGACGCGACCTTTGTCAGCCGCATCCGCAAGGACCCGACCGTCGAGCACGGGTTGAACCTTTGGATCGTGTCCGACAATCTGCGCAAGGGCGCGGCGCTGAACGCCGTGCAGATCGCCGAATGTCTCGTCAACCGCAAGCTGCTGAGGGCCGCATAATGCCGAAAGCCTATTGGATCGCCCGCGTCGATGTTCAGGACCCCGAGGTCTACAAGCAATATGTCGAGACCGCCAAGCCGGCCTTCGAGCGGCACCAGGCGAAATTCCTGGCGCGCGGCGGCCGCACCGAAGCGCTGCAGGGCACGGCGCGGGCGCGCAATGTGCTGATCGAATTTCCCTCCATGGAGGAGGCGCTGGCCTGCTGGAATTCGCCGGAATACACCAAGGCGCGCGCCATTCGCGGTCCGGTCAGCACGGGCGAATTCGTGCTGGTGGAAGGCGTTTGAGACAGGCCTCCCGGAGCATCGGCCAGGAAAAGTGCGTAGCGCAGCGGAGCGGTTTTCCGTCCGGCCGTGCGACCACTTGAAATGAAAATCCGGCCCCGCCGCAGCCTTCTGTTCGTACCAGCTTCCAGCGCGCGCATGATCGAGAAGGCGCGCGGGCTGAACGCCGATGTGATCGCGCTGGATCTGGAAGACGCCGTCGCGCCGGACATGAAGGATGCGGCGCGCAAGCAGGCCTGTGAGGCCGTGTCCGCCTTTGCGGGGCGCGAGGTCGTCATCCGCATCAATGCGCCGGGATCGGTGTGGGGCAAGCATGACCTTGCCGCGGTGCGGGCGGCGCGGCCCGATGCGGTGCTGTTGCCCAAGGTCGGTGGCGCGGCGGATGTGGCGGCCGCGAGAGGCGACATTCCGGTCTGGGCCATGATCGAAACGCCAATGGCGGTTCTGAATGTCGCCGCCATCGCCGCTAGCGGCGCGGCCTGTCTGTGCCTGGGTGCCAACGATCTTCTGAACGAGATGCACGCGACGGCCTTGCCGGACCGGCGCAATCTGTGGGGTGCGATGACCCAGACGGTGATCGCGGCGCGGGCGCATGGCCTTGGCGTGATCGACGGCACCTTTAACGACATCCATGACGCGGACGGTTTTTCCGCTGCCTGTGCCCAGGGCCGGGCGTTCGGCTTTGACGGCAAGACATTGATCCATCCCGGCCAGATCGAAATCTGCAACAGCACCTTTGCGCCCTCGCCAGAGGAGATCGCCGCCGCGCGCCGCGTGCTGGACGCTTTCGCGGCGCCGGAGAACAAGAACAAGGGCGCGCTGGCGCTGGACGGGCGGATGGTGGAGCGGCTTCATGCCGACAATGCGGCGCGGCTGTTGGCGCTGGCGGACGCGATCGCGGAACGGGCATGAGTGTTGCGACATCCTATCGGGCCGCCGTGAACAATGGCGAGCTGAGGCCCGATCCGGCGCAGGAAGCGGCGGCAAGGAAGCTGGACGCGCTGGCGCGGGCGCTGAAGACGGCGGGCGGGGTTTCGTTGTTCCGCAAGGCGCCGCGCTTTCTTTTTGGGCAGCCTCCGCCGCCGAGGGGCCTCTATATCTGGGGCGATGTGGGGCGCGGCAAGACCTTGCTGATGGACCTGTTCTTCGAACATGCGCCCGTGGAAAAGAAGCGGCGCGCCCATTTCAACAGCTTCATGGTCGAGACCCATGCGCGCATCCATGCCGAGCGGCAGAAGGCGGGCAGCGAGGACCCGAT
>JAFIHO010000350.1 GCA_017849395.1 Hyphomicrobiales bacterium | reverse complement strand
GGCTTGGGCGCCTCGGCCTTGGCAGCCGGGGCGGCGGCCTTGCCCGCAGCGCCTTCCGCGATGGAGCCCAGCAGTGAGCCGACCTGAACAGTGTCGCCCGCCTTGACCGAAATGGATTCGATCGCGCCATCGGCCGGCGCGGGAACTTCCACGGTCACCTTGTCTGTTTCCAGTTCCAGCAGCGGCTCATCGCGCTTGACCGCGTCGCCTTCCTTCTCGAACCAGCGCGCCGCCGTGGCTTCGGTGACGGATTCGCCCATGGCCGGGACTTTGATCTCGATGCTCATGCTTGCCTCTTGTGCGCGTCCGCCGTTAGCGGCGCGTGTCATTCCTTAAAGGGTCAATGCGTCGTTCAGGAAGGCCTGAAGTTCGGCCAGATGCTGCTTCATCAGCCCCGCTGCGGTCGCGGCATATTCGGGACGGCCGACATAGCGCGGCACGGCCTTGCCGCCCAGCTGGGCGATGGTGGCTTCGATACGCGGCTTCACAAAGGTCCAGGCGCCCTGATTCTGCGGCTCTTCCTGGCACCAGATGATTTCGGCACGGGGGAAGCGGTTCAGTTCCTGGGCCAGCACGCTTTCGGGGAAGGGATAAAGCTGCTCGAGACGCAGGATCTGGATGCGGTTCTCGCCCCGCTTCTCGCGCTCCTCCATCAGGTCGAAATAGACCTTGCCGCTGCACAGGATGACGCGCTCGATCTTGGTGTCCGGCACAAGCTGAACGGTGGTCGCGCCCGGCACCACTTCGGCCTGGTCGCGCAGCACGCGGTGGAAGGAAGCACCCGGCACCATGTCAGACAGGAAGGAGGTGCACTTCTTGTGGCGCAGCAGCGATTTGGGCGTCATCACGATCAGCGGCTTGCGGAAGGGACGATGCATCTGCCGCCGCAGCATGTGGAAATAATTGGCCGGCGTGGTCGGCATGCAGACCTGCATATTGTCCTGGGCGCAAAGCTGCAGATAGCGTTCCAGGCGGGCCGAGGAATGTTCCGGTCCCTGGCCTTCGTAACCATGGGGCAGCAGCATGACCAGGCCGCACATGCGCAGCCATTTCATCTCGCCCGAGGCGATGAACTGATCGACCACCACCTGCGCGCCGTTGGCGAAGTCGCCGAACTGGGCTTCCCACAGCACGAGGCTCTGCGGCTCGGACAGCGAGTAGCCGTATTCGAAGCCGAGCACCGCCTCTTCCGACAGCAGCGAGTCGACGACTTCATAGCCGCCGCTGTTGGGACGGATGTGGTTCAGCGGCAGATAGCGGTTCTCGTTTTCCTGGTCCACGAAAGCGGAATGACGCTGGCTGAATGTGCCGCGCGACGAATCCTGTCCGGACAGACGCACATCGATGCCTTCGTCGATCAGGGTGCCGAAGGCCAGCGCCTCGGCAGTGGCCCAGTCGAAGCCTTCGCCCGTCTCGAACATCTTCGCCTTGGCGTCGAGCTGACGGGCGATGGTCTTGTGCAAGTGGAAATCCTGGGGCGCTGTCACCAGCGCCTTGCCGACCCGTTTCAGGGTTTCGAGGGGAACGCCGGTCTCGCCGCGGCGGTCGCCCTTCTTGGGTGCCGCTTCGAACCCGGCCCAGCGTCCGTCCAGCCAGTCGGCACGATTGGGCAGATGCGATTTGGAGGCGTTGTATTCCTCATCCAGACGCCGGTTGAAATCGGCCAGCATGGCGTCCGCTTCCGCCTGGCTCAGCGTGCCTTCGCCGACCAGCTTCTTGCTGTAGATCTGCAGGGTCGAGGCATGATCCTTGATCACCCGGTACATCTGCGGCTGGGTGAATGCCGGTTCGTCCGTCTCATTGTGACCGAACCTGCGATAGCAGATCATGTCGATCACAGCGTCCTTGTGGAACTGCTGGCGGAATTCGGTGGCGATGCGGGATACATGCACGACGGCTTCCGGATCGTCCCCATTCACATGGAAGATCGGCGCCTGCACCATCAGCGCGATGTCGGTGCAATAGGGCGAGGAGCGCGAATAGATCGGCGCGGTTGTGAAGCCGATCTGGTTGTTGATGACGAAATGGATGGTGCCGCCGGTGCGATAGCCCTTGGTGCCCGACATGGCGAAACATTCCGCCACGACGCCCTGGCCGGAGAAGGCCGCATCGCCATGGATAAGAAGCGGCAGCACCGAAGCGCGGTTCTGGATATCGCCAAGCTGATACTGCTTGGCACGGGCCTTGCCCAGCACCACCGGATTGACGATTTCCAGATGGGACGGATTGGCCGTGAGCGACAGGTGAACCTTGTTGTTGTCGAATTCGCGGTCCGACGACGCGCCAAGATGATATTTGACGTCGCCCGATCCCTCGACATCGCTGGGATTGGCCGCGCCGCCCTGGAATTCGTGGAACAACTGGCGATAGGGCTTGGCCATGACATTGACCAGCACGTTGAGGCGGCCGCGATGGGCCATGCCCAGCACGATCTCCTTCACGCCAAGCTGGCCGCCGCGCTTGATGATCTGCTCCAGCGCGGGAATGGTCGCCTCGCCGCCGTCCAGGCCGAAACGCTTGGTGCCGACGAAACGGTTGGCGGCAAACTTCTCAAAGCCCTCCGCCTCGATCAGCTTGTTGAGGATCGCCTTCTTGCCTTCCGGCGTGAATTTGATGTCGTTGTCCGCGCCCTCGATCCGCTTCTGCAGCCAGTCCTTCTGCTCGGGATCGGTGATGTGCATGAACTCATAGCCGATGCGCCCGCAATAGGTGTGCTTCAGCATCTGCACCATCTGGCGCGGCGTGATCATGTCCACGCCCAGCACGCCGCCGATGAAGACCGGCTTGTCCATGTTGGCGTCGGTGAAACCGTAGAAGGCGGGATCGAGCTGGGGATGCGGTGTGCGGGGCGTGATGCCCAGCGGGTCCAGATCGGCCTCCAGATGGCCCATCACGCGATGGGCGCGGATGAGCTGGACGGCACGAATGCTCTCCAGCGCATTGGCGGAAGACGCCGCCGCATCCGCCGCAGGGGCCTTCTTCGCGGGTGCCGTGGGCTGCGCCGGTTGGCCGGTCAGGGCGGCAGTGATGTCGTCCTTGGGCAGGTTGGGCTTGGCGTCCCGGCGCCAGGCCGGACCACGGCCCAGCTGCGTCGGTGTCAGACCCTTCTCCCCCAGCTCGGCAAAGTAGCTGCGCCAGGACGGATCGATACTGTCCGGGTTGGTGAGGTACTGCGCGTAGAGCTGTTCGATGAAGGCCGCGTTGGCGCCCGACAGGAAGCCGGTGGACGCGAAGATTTCATTGGACGCGCGGTTAACGCGATCGGAGGGGGATTGTTCTGTCATTTCAAACGCTTAAGGGCGAGCTTCTTGGGCTCTGCCCCGGTCCTGGTGGGTGCCGTGAAGGGCTGCGCGTGACGTCGGCGGGTGGTAACGCCTTCTTGCAGCCAATTCAACGGCGATTGCAGTTAATATGGGTTCAATGGCACCTGATTTCCGTGACAAAATCAGGGCAGGGGCATGAACCCTGCGCATAGGCGAAATTGCTCATGCAAACTGCCCATGTCCTATGCAATCCGCGAGCGCCTGAAGCACTTGCGGTCCTGTCCCAGCAGGTGAGATTTCGGCGGTACTACTTGCCGCTCAGAAGATCGACCAGGGTGGTACCCAGCGCCGCCGGATTGGGCGAGACCCGGATGCCCGCGGACTTCATCGCCTCGATCTTGCTGTCCGCGCCGCCCTTGCCGCCGGAGATGATGGCACCGGCATGACCCATGCGGCGGCCCGGCGGGGCGGTGACACCGGCAATGAAGCCGACCATCGGCTTCTTGACCTTGTTGTGCTTGATGAAGTCGGCGGCATCTTCCTCGGCGCTGCCGCCGATTTCGCCGATCATGATGATGCTTTCGGTCTCGGGATCGGCCAGCAGCATCTCCAGCACGTCGATGTGCTCGGTGCCCTTCACCGGATCGCCGCCGATGCCGACGCAGGTCGTCTGGCCCAGCCCCACCGCCGTGGTCTGCGCCACCGCTTCATAGGTGAGGGTGCCGGAACGCGACACGATGCCGACCTTGCCGCGGCGATGGATATGGCCGGGCATGATGCCGATCTTGCATTCGCCCGGCGTGATCACGCCGGGGCAGTTGGGCCCGATCAGGCGCGACTTGCTGCCTGACAGGGCGCGCTTCACCTTCACCATGTCCAGCACCGGAATGCCTTCGGTGATGCAGACGATCAGCGGCACTTCCGCGTCGATCGCTTCCAGGATCGCGTCGGCGGCGAAGGGCGGCGGCACATAGATCGCGCTGGCATCCGCGCCCACGGCTTCCTTCGCCTGGCGCACCGTGTCGAACACCGGCAGGCCCAGATGGGTCGAGCCGCCCTTGCCCGGCGTGGTGCCGCCGACCATCTTGGTGCCATAGGCGATGGCCTGTTCGGAGTGGAAAGTGCCCTGGTTGCCGGTGAAGCCCTGGCAGATGACCTTGGTGTTCTTGTCGACGAGGATGGACATTCTGCTTAACCCTTGACGGCTTTCACGACCTTCTGCGCCGCATCGGCCAGATTATCGGCGGAGGTGATGGCAAGGCCCGATTTGGCGAGGATTTCCTTGCCCAGTTCGACATTGGTGCCTTCCAGGCGCACCACCAGCGGCACCTTCAGCGAGATCTCGCGCGCCGCGGCGACGATGCCTTCGGCGATGATGTCGCATTTCATGATGCCGCCGAAGATGTTGACCAGGATGCCCTTCACATTGGGATCGCTGACGATGATCTTGAACGCCTGGGTCACCTTCTCCCTGGTGGCGCCGCCGCCGACATCCAGGAAGTTGGCGGGCTCGGACCCGTACAGCTTGATGATGTCCATGGTGGCCATGGCGAGCCCAGCGCCATTCACCATGCAGCCGATTTCGCCGTCCAGCTTGATATAGGAAAGATCATATTTGCTGGCTTCGACTTCCGCGGGGTCTTCTTCGTCCAGATCGCGCAGCGCCTGCACGTCCTTGTGGCGGTAGAGCGAATTGTCGTCGAAATTCAGCTTGGCATCGAGACAGATGATGTTGCCGTCTTTCGTGACTACCAGTGGGTTGATCTCCAGCAGGCTCATATCCTTGGCGATAAAGGCTTCATACAGGCCCTTGACCACCTTGCCGATCTGCTTGGCCTGGTCGCCTTTCAGCCCCAGCGCCACGGCGATTTCATTGCCGACATAGGGGCTGTAGCCCGCCGCCGGTTCGATCTGGAACGTGTGAATCTTCTCCGGCGTCTTGTGCGCCACTTCCTCGATGTCCATGCCGCCTTCGGTGGAGACGATGAAGGCGATGCGGCTGGTGGCACGGTCCACCAGCGCGGACAGATACAGTTCCCGGTCGATCGCCGAGCCATCCTCGATATAAAGCCGCTTGACCAAACGGCCATGCGGTCCGGTCTGGTGGGTGACCAGGGTCATGCCCAACATGCGCTGGGCCTCGGTGCGGACATCATCGATGGATTTGACCACCTTGACGCCGCCGCCCTTGCCGCGGCCGCCCGCATGAATTTGTGCCTTCACGACCCAGACCGGCCCCCCCAGTTCCTTGGCGGCGGCAACCGCCTCTTCGACGGAGAAAGCGGCCTTGCCGCGCGGTACGGGAACGCCGAAGCCGCGCAATACCTCTTTGGCCTGATATTCGTGAATATTCATGGGGTTACCCTGATAGGCGGGAAGGAAGAAGCGGCCGCACAATAGCAGCGCATCGGTTCCGCGCAACCGTGGCGAATGGCCCAAATCCCCAAAAAGCGCCAGCGCCGAAGTGGTATTCCGGCACAGCACATCGCTTGCTGTCCGGTTCACGGCATCCATGGCGCGCTTGCGTCGCGCGCCATGGATGAAACGCTGTTCGCGGGTGTTGATATTAATACACTTGGAATTGTCCCCATCGCCGTCTGGTTGATATTGTGTTGATCACATCGGTTCGACGGCAAACATGTTGTCCCAACTGAAGCGGGTTGCTTGATGTTCAGTCGGCGGCAGGTTTGTGTACCACAACGGAACAAGCGCTCTTTCTTACCGCCGCGCGTGCTGCGCAACATCACTTCGTCCACCGATCCAGACATGCCGGTTGCTGCTGTGACGATATCTGGCACGGCTTTCGCTCTGTTCCCGGCAACTGCCCGCGGGGCGTTTCGAACTGGGGCAGGACGGTCTGGAGCTGAGGGTTAAGCGGGTCAGGAGGCACGAGAATTCG
>JAFIHO010000349.1 GCA_017849395.1 Hyphomicrobiales bacterium | reverse complement strand
CCATGGATTTCACTGGCCGCTACCTGATCCCTGCCCCGCCCGAAACGGTCTGGGCGGGCCTGAATGACCCCGTCATCCTGGCCGCCGCCATTCCCGGCTGCGAGGCGCTGACCAAAACGGGTGAGAACGATTTTGCCGGTACCGTGACCGTCAAGATCGGTCCCATGAAGATCAGTTTCAAAGGCAAGGTCGCCCTGTCGGACCTTGAACCGCCCAGCCGCCTGAAACTGACCGGCAATGGTGATGGCGGCGTGTCGGGCTTTGCCAAGGGCGGGGCCGACATCCAGTTGGAGCCAAAGGACGGCGGCACAGAACTCAGCTACACGGCGCGCGCCGACATCGGCGGCAAGCTGGCCCAGATCGGCCAGCGGCTGATCGACGGCGCGGCACGGCAACTGGCGGACCAGTTCTTCGAGCGTTTCTCGGCGGCGGTTGCGCCGCGCCCCGACTCCGATTCCGCGTCCAGCGAACCGGGCGCGGTAGAGACAGCTCCCGCCGCCAGGCCGCCGGAACCGCCCCAGACGGCGCAGTCGCGCATCTGGCTGCTGGGTCTTGCGGGCGTCATCCTGGTGCTGGCGGCGCTTTTTCTGCTTGTCCTTTGATCCCCGAGCGCGGACACTTTCGCCCATGAGCAAGATAACCCTGACCGTGAACGGCAAGTCCGTGTCCGCCGATGTGGAGGACCGCACCCTGCTGGTGTATTTCCTGCGCGGGCAGCGGGCGCTGACCGGCACGCATATCGGCGGCGACACCAGCCAGTGCGGCGCCTGCATGGTGCATATCGACGGCAAGGCCGTGAAAAGCTGCACCATGTTCGCCGCGCAGGCGGACGGATCCTCCGTCACCACCATCGAAGGCCTGGCACGGGACGGCAAACTGCATCCGGTACAGGAAGCATTCCGCGAGCATCACGGACTGCAATGCGGCTTCTGCACGCCGGGCATGATCATGACCGCCGTGGACATGATCGCGCGCGGCGCGGCCACCAGCCGCGACGCGATCCGCCATGAACTGGAAGGCAACATCTGCCGCTGCACCGGCTATCACAACATCGTCTCGGCGATCGAGGCTGCCGCCCAGCAGGCAGGCGCAAGCAAGGCAGCGGCAGAATGATCCCCTACGCTTTCAATTATCGCCGCGCCCAGAGCATCGCCGAAGCGCAAAGCCTGCTGAAGGGCGACGCCAAATTGCTGGCGGGCGGCCAGACCCTGGTTTCGGCGATGAAACTGCGTCTCGCCGCGCCATCGGACCTGATCGACATTTCACGGCTGAAGGAATTGACCTTTATCCGCCGCGAAGGAGATGCGCTGGTGATCGGCGCGGGCACCACGCATCACGAAGTCGCCACCTCCGCGACGGTCGAAGCCGCCATCCCGGCGCTGAAAGTCATGGCGGAAATGATCGGCGACCCCGCCGTGCGTCACAAGGGCACGCTGGGCGGCTCCATCGCCAACAACGATCCCGCCGCCGACTATCCCGCCGCGCTGGTGGCGCTGGGCGCGACAGTGAAAACCACGGCGCGCGAAATCGCGGCGGAGGATTTTTTCACCGGCATGTTCTCCACCGCGCTGGACGAAAACGAGATCGTGATCCACGTCTCCTTCCCCGTCCCCGAACGCGCGGCCTATGCGAAATTCCGCAACCCCGCCTCGCGCTTCGCGCTCACAGGCGTGTTCGTGTCCAAGACCAAGAGCGGACCGCGCGTCGCGGTGATCGGCGCAGGCTCGAACGTCTTCCGCGTGCCCGCGATGGAGCAGGCACTTGCAACAAACTTCACCGCCGACGCGATCAAGGGCATCACAATCGATGCGGGCGACCTCAATTCCGACATCCATGCTAGCGCCGAATATCGCGCCCATCTGGTCGGCGTGATGGCGCAGCGGGCCGTATCTTCCGCTTCATGAGCGAGGAACTGCAGACCGCCGCCGCCTGGCTGGCCGAAGGCCGCAAGGTGGCGCTGGGTACGGTTGTGAAAACCTGGGGCTCCGCACCGCGCCCCGCCGGAAGCCAGATCGCGGTGCGTGACGATGGCGCCTTTACCGGCTCGGTATCGGGTGGCTGCATCGAAGGCGCGATCATCGAGGAAGCCCTTGCCGCGATGAAGGATGGCCGCACGCGCAATCTGGAATTCGGCGTCAGCGACGAACAGGCCTGGGCCGTGGGCCTGGCCTGTGGCGGGCGTATCGCCATTTTCGTCGAGCCTGTTCAGTGAAACCCGAAATCCTCGCGGCCCTCAATGCCGCCCCCAACCGCCCCCTTGTGCGCGCCATCGACCGCACCACGGGTGAGGAACGCCTGGTCGATCCGTCCACGGATCAATCGCCCCTGGGCCTTGCCTCCGCCGCCGCCGCGCGCGCGGACACCAGCAGCGAGACCGACATCGAAGGCCGCACTTGGTTTCTGGAGGTCCATAATCCGCCGCTGCAGCTTGTTCTGATCGGCGCCGTGCATATCGCCCAGTCGCTCGCACCCATGGCGATGCTCGCGGGCTATGGCGTAACCGTGATCGACCCGCGCGCCCCCTTCGCCACCCAGGCGCGCTTCCCGGATTGTAAGGTGATCTGCGGCTGGCCGGACGAGGCCCTCACGCCCGGTGCGCTGGGCACCCGCTCCGCCCTTGTCGCGCTGGCGCACGACCCCAAGATCGACGATCCCGGTCTCGCCGCGGCGCTCAATTCGCAAAGCTTCTATGTCGGCGCGCTGGGCTCGCGGAAATCACACGCCGCCCGGCTCGCACGGTTGTCCGAGGCTGGCTTCGGGGACGAATCGCTGGCGCGCATCCACGGCCCGGTCGGTCTTGCCATCGGCGCCCGCAGCCCCGGTGAAATAGCCGTATCCATTCTGGCGCAAATGACGCAAACGCTGCGTCTGTGATAGAGTTTGCGACAAATCGGTGTTTGCCCGGGACCGCGCCATGACGGCAAAATCGCGCCCAATGATAAAGGACGAAGCCAAACCGCATATCCTGCTTGTGGAGGATGCGCGCGATATCCGCGAACCCCTGGCCCGCTATCTGCGGGAGCATGGTTATCGCGCCACCACCGCTCCCGACGCCGCCGCCGCGCGCAAGGTGATGAAGGGCGCCGCCATCGACCTGGTGGTGCTGGACATCATGATGCCCGGCGAGGATGGACTGTCGCTGTGCCGCTCCATCCGCGAGACCTCGCAGATCCCGGTGATCCTGCTGACGGCGCGCGGCGAGGAGGTGGACCGCATCATCGGCCTTGAGATGGGCGCGGACGATTACATCGCCAAGCCCTTCAGCCCGCGCGAGCTGATCGCCCGCGTGGCCGCCGTGCTGCGCCGGACCCAGGCCCTGCCGCCGCGCCAGAAAGCCCCGCCCGCCGAGCGGGTGAAATTCGGCGACTGGATGCTGGATACCGGCCAGCGTGAACTGATCGGCACGGATGGCGTCGCCCTGCCCTTGTCATCGGGCGAATTCCGCCTTTTGTCGGCGCTGCTCGAACGGCCCAAGATCGCGCTGACCCGCAACCAGCTTCTGGACCTCACAAAGGGCCGCGACGCCGATCTGTTCGACCGTTCGATCGACAATCATGTCAGCCGGCTGCGCAAGAAAATCGAGCCGGATCCCAAAAATCCGCGCTATATAAAAACCGTATGGGGCGGCGGCTATATCTTCGCCATGGACCCGGAGATGGCCTGACGGGAGGCATCGCGTGAATCTGAGACGGTTCAAGTTCTGGCCCAGCACCCTGGCCGTCCAGCTTATTGCGGTGACCGCCGCGGCCGTGACGATCTCCAACATCGGCGTCGCCTTCTGGTTCGAATATGGCAACGAGCGGCAGAACGCCCAGGCCGCCAATGAACGCGTGCTGGACCGCGCCGCCGCCATCGCCGCCACCATGTCGGCCATTCCGTCCGACTCGCGGCATGTGGTGACCAACACGATGAGTTCGCGCATCTGGAAATTCACCCAGGTGCCGATGCCGCCGCATCCCCTGCCCATGACCGATGAGGAACAGCGCCTCGCCCGTCACCTCAAGGACATGCTCCCCAGCAAATTGTCCAATCCCAACATCGTCTCGGTGAAGCTGCATCCCTCGATGACCAGCCTGCCGCGCGCCCTGTTGCCGGATCGCCCGTTGACGACCGGCACCCTGGTCCAGGCCATCGTGCCGATAGACAAGAATACAGTGGTCAGCGCCGTGTTCGTGCGCGGCCCCGCTCCATGGCCATTGGAGATGTTCGTTGCCGCCGTGGTTGCGATCCTGGTGGCGGCCGTGGCGGCAGGTTTCATGGCAAGGCGCATCGTGCGGCCGCTGTCGGAACTGACCGAGGCCGCGACCGCCGTGGCGCGCGGCGGCGGCGCGCCGCATGTGGCGGAGAACGGCCCGGAGGATGTACGCCGCGCCGCTGCGGCCTTCAACGTGATGGCGGAGAAAGTCACCCGCACCCTGGAAAGCCAACGCCATCTTCTGTCGGCGGTGGGCCATGACCTGCGCACGCCCATCACCGCCATGCGCATCAATCTGGAATTCATCGAGGATGACGAGCTGCGCGATGGGCTAATGCGCAATCTCGACGAATTGCAGGCCCTGACCGAACAGGTTCTGTCGGCGGCGCGGGGCACGGGCGGCGAGATCAAGCGCAATGTGGACCTGTCGGCGCTGGTGGAAAGCCTGTGCACCGACCTGGACGAGATCGGAGAGCCGGTGACCTGGAACAACCATGCGCCCGCTCCCGTTTCCTGCCGCCCCAACGAGATCAAGCGCGCGGTGCGCAACCTGGTCGAGAACGCCGTCGCCTATGGCAGCCGAGCCGAAGTGCGTATCGCGGATTCGGATGACGGCTATGACATACTAGTCGAGGACGAAGGCCCCGGCATTCCTGAGGACGAGCAGCAGCGCGTGTTCGAGCCCTTTGTGCGGCTGGAAACCTCGCGCAACGAAGACACGGGCGGCACGGGCCTTGGCCTCACCCTGGTCAAAGCCATCGCCGAAGGTCATGGCGGCGCGGTGAAACTGGAAAACCGGCCCGGCGGGGGCCTGCGCGCCCGCATGCATTTGCCGCGGATGGCGGCGACCGCGTAACATCACAGGATGCTGTTCGGAGTTCTTCCCGTCGCCGAGGCGCAGGGCGCCATCCTGGCCCATGCCGTGCGCGCGGGCGATCTGACGCTGCGCAAGGGCCGCCTTCTGTCCGTAGCCGATATCGCCGCACTCACGGCGGCAGGCGTCGCATCGGTAACGGCGGCACGCCCGGAATCCGGCGATGTGCGCGAGGATGAAGCGGCGGCGCGCATCGCCCGTGCGGCGGCAGGCGATGGCGCGCGGGTCGGCGCCGCCTTCACCGGCCGTGCCAATCTTTATGCGCTGGAGGCGGGCGTCGCGGTACTGAACCCGGCTTGCGTCGATGCCATCAACCGGCTGGACGAGGCGATCACCCTGGCGACCGTTCCACCCTTCGCGCGGGTCGCGCCGCGCCAGATGCTGGCGACGGTCAAGATCATCCCCTTCGCCGCGAAGGAAAGCGCCGTCGCGCAGATCGAAACCTTGCTGGCGGATGCGCCGCTGGTGCGGGTTGCCCCCTTCCGCGCCTGCCGCGCGGCGCTGATCTCCACCACCCTGCCCGGCATGAAGCCGTCGCTGCTCGACAAAAACCGCTCCGCGCTGGAGACGCGTCTGAAATCGCTCGGCTCGGAAATCATCTTCGAGAAACGCGTACCGCATGACACCCAGCCACTTGCCGCCGCGATTGCGGAAGCAAGGGCAGTTGGGGCCGATCCGATCCTGGTGTTCGGGGCCAGCGCCATCTCCGACCGGCGCGACGTGATCCCCGCCGCGCTGGAACAGGCAGGCGGGCTGGTCACGGCCTTCGGCATGCCGGTGGACCCCGGCAACCTGCTGCTGATGGGCACGCTGGGCCAGACCCGCGTGGTCGGCCTGCCCGGGTGCGCCCGCTCGCCCAAACAGAACGGGTTCGACTTTGTGCTGTGGCGGCTGCTGGCCGGGCTACCGGTGGGACGGGACGAGATCGCGGCGATGGGCGTTGGCGGCCTGCTGTCCGAAATCCCCAGCCGTCCCCAGCCGCGCGAGGCCGAAGCGCCCAGGATGCCGCGCAT
>JAFIHO010000348.1 GCA_017849395.1 Hyphomicrobiales bacterium | reverse complement strand
CAATCTGGGCTACAAGGTTCAGGGCTCCGACGCCGCCGAGAACGCCAATGTGAAACGGCTGAAGTCGCTGGGCATCACCGTGCATGTCGGCCACAAGGCCGAAAACCTGAAGGACGTTCATGCGGTGGTCTATTCCTCCGCCGTCAAGCCCGGCAATGCGGAGTTCGATGAAGCGCGCCGACTTGCGCTGCCGCTGGTGCGCCGCGCCGAGATGCTTGCCGAGATCATGCGCCTGCGCTCCTGCATCGCCATCGCGGGCACCAACGGCAAGACCACCACGACCACCCTGGTCGCGGCGCTGCTGGACGCGGGCGGGCTCGATCCCACCGTGGTCAATGGCGGCATCATCAACGCCTATGGCACCAATGCGCGCCTCGGCGCGGGCGAATGGGTGGTGGTGGAGGCGGACGAAAGCGACGGCACCTTCCTGCGCCTGCCCGCCACCGTGGCGGTGGTCACCAACGAAGACCCGGATCATCTCGATTTCTACGGCACCTTCGAGAATATGCGCGATGCGTTCCAGCGCTTCGTGGAGAATGTGCCCTTCTATGGTTTCGCGGTGCTGTGCCTGGATCATCCCGAAGTGCAGGCCATGGTCGGCCGCATCACGGACCGGCGCATGATCACTTACGGCTTCAGTCCCCAGGCCGAAGCGCGCGCCGTCAATGTGCATTTCTCCGAAGGCGCGTCACGTTTCGATGTCGTGTTCACCGACCGCCGCAAGAACACCGAAACCCGTCTCGAAGGCCTGAAACTGCCGATGCCGGGCGAGCATAACGTACAGAACGCAATGGCCGCCATCGTGGTGGCGCGCGAATTGGGCGTGCCCGACGCGACCATCGCGAAGGGGCTGGCCGAGTTCAAGGGCGTGGGCCGCCGCTTCACCCGCGTGGGCGAATATAACGGTGCGGCGATCATCGACGACTATGCACACAATCCCTTCAAGATCGCCGCCGCCATCCGCGCCGCGCGCCAGGCCTATAACGGTCCCATCGTGGCGGTGGTGCAGCCGCATCGCTATACCCGCCTGCGCGACACGTTCGAGCAGTTCGCCAAATGCCTGAACGACGCCGATGTGGCGATCATCGCGCCTGTCTATGCGGCGGGCGAAGCGCCGATCGAAGGCATCAATCGCGACACCTATGCGGAAGCCCTGCGCAGCCACGGCCATCGCAACGTGATCACCATCGAAGGCGAAGCCGATCTGGCCGAAACCGTGCGCCCCTATGCCAAGCCAGGCGGCGCCATTGTCGGTACCGGCGCGGGCTCGATCACCAGTTGGATGCACCATCTTCAGAAGAATCTGGAGGGCGAGGCGTGATGATGACGCGGCCCTGCGACATGCTTCCTCCGGTACGCGGCACCTACAGCATGGGCGCGCCGTTGAAGGATCTTGTCTGGTTCCGCGCCGGTGGTCCGGCGGAAATCCTGTTCCGGCCCGCCGATGCCGACGATCTGGCGACATTCCTGGCCGCGAAACCCGCCGACCTGCGCGTGTCCGTGATCGGTGTCGGCTCCAACCTTCTGGTGCGTGACGGCGGCATTCCCGGCGTGGTGGTCCGCCTGTCCGCCGCTTTCGGAAAAGTGGAAGCGAACGGCACCAGCATCCGCGCGGGCGCTGCGGCGCTGGACAGCGCAGTGGCGCGGGTCGCGGCGGATGCCGGCATCGCGGGGATGGAATTCCTGCGCGGCGTGCCCGGCACCATCGGCGGCGCGCTGAAGATGAATGCGGGCTGCTATGGCCGCGAGATCAAGGACATCTTCGTCGAAGCCACGGCGCTGGACGGCAAGGGCAACCGCATCACCCTGTCCGCCGCCGATATGGGGTTCGTCTATCGCAAGGCGCAGGTACCGGACGATCTGATTTTCGTGGAGGCCTTGCTTGAAGGCACGCCGGACAGCCCACGCGTGATCCAGGCGCGCATGAGCGAACTGGTCGCGACGCGCGAGGCCAGCCAGCCGATCAAATCCAAGACCGGAGGGTCCACCTTCAAGAATCCGCCCGGCCACAGGGCGTGGCAGTTGATCGACGAAGCGGGCTGCCGCGGCCTGAAACACGGCGCGGCCCAGGTCAGCGAGAAGCACTGCAACTTCCTCATCAACACGGGCGACGCCAGCGCCGCCGACCTGGAAGCCCTGGGTGAAGAGGTGCGCGCGCGCGTGAAAGCCAAATCCGGCATCGAGCTGGAATGGGAAATCAAGCGGGTGGGCGTGGCATGAGCAAGTTCAAACGCATCGCCGTGCTCATGGGTGGCCGCTCCGCCGAACGCGACGTCTCGCTGTCCTCGGGCAAGGGCGTCGTCGCGGCGCTGCAGTCGGAAGGCTTCGACGCCATCGGCGTCGATCCCGGCACCGGCACCGACAATCTGTGGTCCAAACTGGAAGCCGCCAAACCCGACGCCGTATTCAACGCCCTGCATGGCCGCTTCGGCGAGGACGGCACAGTGCAGGGCCTGCTGGAACTGATGCACCTGCCTTACACCCATTCCGGGGTTCTCTCCTCCGCGCTGGCGATGCACAAGGAACGCACCAAGGACGTCTACCGCGCTGCGGGCCTGCCGGTGGTGAAGTCCATCGTGGCGGACCGCCGCGAAGCCGCCGCAAGACATTTGATGGAGCCGCCCTATGTGGTGAAGCCCGTCAATGAAGGCTCGTCCGTCGGCGTGTTCATCATCCGCAAGGGCGACAACCGCCCGCCCGAAGCGTTGGGCAGCGAGAAATGGGACCTGTCCAGCGAAATGATGGTGGAGGAATTCGTCCCCGGCCGCGAACTCACCGTCGCGGTGATGGGAGACCGGGCCCTGGGCGTGACCGAAATCACCACCAGCCTGCAATTCTACGATTATGAAGCCAAATATGCGGCGGGCGGTTCGAAACATATACTCCCTGCGCAGATTCCCGCCGCCGTGACCCAGGAAGCGATGGCGTTGTCCGTGAAGGCGCATCAGGCGCTGGGCTGCCGCGGCGTGTCGCGCACCGATTTCCGTTATGACGACACGGGAGCCAAACCCCGCCTCATCCTGCTGGAAACCAATACCCAGCCGGGTATGACGCCGACCTCGCTGGTGCCCGAACAGGCGGCCCATACCGGAATGTCCTACGCCAAACTGTGCCGCTGGATCGTGGAGGATGCGTCATGCGATCGGTGAAGATCGAGCGCGCCCCGCGCAACAACCCGCGCGCCCAGGCCAGCCGCAAGCCCGCCCGCACCTCGCGCACGGTATCGGCCAAATCCGCGCCGCGCCGCGACACTTATGACGACGACGAGGACGGCCTGCTGGCCCGCCTGAAGGCGCGCATCCGCGCCTTCCTCACCCATCCCATCCTGATCATGTCGGGCCTGTTCGTCCTGTTCACTATCATCGCTGCCCTGTTCGCGGGCGGCTATTTCGGCCGCGCCGTTCATGGCGCGCGGGCTGGCATCTCCCGCACCGTGGCCCATGCGGGTTTCGCGCTGACCGATCTCCATATCAAGGGCCTGGGCCGCACGCCCCGCGCCAGTGTTATCGCCGCGCTGGGCATGAAGCCGGGGGATTCCATCTTCGACGCCGACATCCAGGGCGCGCAGCAACGCCTGTCGCGCCTGCCCTGGGTCGCCTCGGTGGAGGTGATGCGCCGCTATCCCAACACACTCCACATCACCATTGTCGAGAAGCGCCCCTTCGCGCTGTGGCAATCGCCGCAAGGCGTGGTGATCGTCGAACGCAGCGGCAATGTCATCACGGGCGAGGATGTCGAGCGGTTCCGCCGTCTGCCCAAGCTGGTCGGCGCCGGTGCGCCGGAAGCCGCGGCGGATCTGGTGGACGCGGTGCAGGCGCATCGCGCCGTCTCCGCCCGCATCGCCGCCTATGCCCGCCAGTCCGAGCGGCGCTGGAATCTGATCCTGGATGACGGCGTGATCGTGAAGCTGCCGGAAGCCGGGTGGGAAGAGGAACTGGATGCGCTGGAGCATCTTATCATCGACGCGGGCATCCTCGAACGCGACGTGACCGAGATCGATCTGCGCTCCCCGAGTCATTATTTCTTCCTGCTGCGCGGCGGCGAGAAGAAGGAAATCCAGCGCGGAAAAGAGACATAATGGGCGAAACCTTGCGCTTGCGTGTGAACAACGAGATTCCTGCCTACCGCCCCGGCCTGGTGTCGGCGCTGGATGTCGGCACGTCCAAGGTGGTGTGTGTGATCGGCCGCGCCGAGCAGGGCACGCTGAAAGTGCTCGGCTCGGCCCTGCGCGAAGCGGGCGGGCTGAAGGCGGGCACCGTCACCAGCCTGGATATGGCGGAAGATTCCATTCGCGACTGTGTGGCGGCGGCGGAAAACATGGCCGACGCGCGCATCCAGAATGTGTTGATCTCGGTGAATTGCGGCCAGCCTGTCTCGGTCACCAGCCGCGCCGTGGCGTCGCTGGACGGGGCGCTGGTATCCGACGCGCATCTGCGCGCGCTGCTGGCCGATGGCCGCGCCAAATGCCGCCTGGAAGGCTATGAAGTGATCCAGTCCGCCCCCACCACCTATGTGGTGGACGAGGCGCGTGGGGTGCGCGATCCCTCCGGCATGTTCTGCCAGAAGATCGGGGTCGCCATGCATGCCGTGGCGGTGCGGCCGTCACCGTTGGCCAATCTCAAGCTGGCGGTGGAACGCTGTCACCTGAATGTGGTCGGCTCCATGTTCGCCGCCTATGCCTCCGGCCTCGCCACGCTCTCGGAAGATGAAAAGCAGATCGGCGCCACCGTGATCGACATGGGCGGCGGCGTCACCTCCATCGCCGTGTTCCTGGAAGGCCATCTGGTCCATGCCGATGTGGTGCCGATGGGCGGCTTCGCCGTCACCTCCGACATCGCCGCCATGCTGGCTGCGCCCTTGTCCGCCGCCGAGGGGGCCAAGACCCTGTATGGCGCGGCGATGGGCGACATGGTGGCGGGCGCGGACGTCATCCCCATCGCCCAGATGGGCGAGGAGGGCGACGAGAATGCCCTGCGCGTGCCGCGTTCCATGGTGATCCGCATCATCCAGGCGCGGCTGGAAGAGATTTTCACTGAAGTGCAGAAGCGCCTTCAGGCCAGCGGTTTCGACACCGTGGCGGGCCGCCGCGCCGTGCTGACCGGCGGCGCGTGCCAGTTGGCGGGCATGCGCGAACTGGCGGGCCGCGTCCTGAACAAGCAGGTTCGCATCGGTCGTCCGCAAGCCTTTCCCGGCCTCGCCGCCGCGTCGGCCGGTCCCGACTATGCGACGGCGATCGGTCTGATGATGGCTGGCGCGACGATGCCGCCCGAATTGATCAATCCCGATCTTGCGATGGTGCCCGGAACCAAAGGAAAAAGCTGGTTCTCACGGTTGACCGGCCGATGGCTGGAATGATTCAACTGCAAGAAGCGAATCAGCAGCCGATTCGGCGCACGCAAGGTGACAGCGATACATCACCGGTACATGACTGAGGAGCACGACATGACCATCAACCTCACAATCCCCCCCGCAAAGGAACTGCGTCCCCGGATCACCGTGCTCGGCGTGGGCGGAGCGGGCGGCAACGCCGTCAACAACATGATCGGGTCCAGGCTCGAAGGCGTGGAGTTCGTGGTCGCCAACACCGACGCCCAGGCGCTGGCCCAGTCCAAGGCCGAGCGCAAGATCCAGCTCGGCGCTGCCACCACCGAGGGCCTGGGCGCGGGCGCCCAGCCCGATGTCGGCAAGATCGGCGCCGAAGAGTCGATGGATGAGATCATGGAGTTTCTCTCCGGGTCCCACATGGTGTTCATCACCGGGGGCATGGGCGGCGGCACCGGCACCGGCGCGGCCCCCGTCATCGCCAAGGCCGCGCGCGAAGCGGGCATCCTCACCGTCGGCGTCGTCACCAAGCCCTTCGCCTTCGAGGGCGACAAGCGCATGCGCGCCGCCGAACGCGGCATCGCCGAGCTCCAGCAACATGTCCATACTTTAATCGTCATCCCCAACCAGAACCTGTTCCGGGTCGCCAACGACCGCACCACCTTCGCCCAGGCCTTCGCCATGGCCGACGAGGTTCTGCATGCCGGCGTGCGGGGCGTCACCGACCTGATCGTGATGCCCGGCCTGATCAACCTGGACTTCGCCGACATCAAGTCCGTCATCTCCGAGATGGGCAAGGCGATGATGGGCACCGGCGAGGCCGAGGGCGAGGATCGCGCCCAGCGCGCCGCCGACATGGCGATCTCCAACCCGCTGCTGGACGATGTGACGATGAAGGGCGCCAAGGGCGTGCTCATCAACATCACCGGCGGCCCCGACCTGATGCTGTTCGAAGTGGAACAGGCGGCCAACCGCATCCGCGCCGAGGTCGATCCCGATGCCAACATCATCTTCGGCAACACCATCCTGGACGACATGGAAGGCCGCATCCGCGTGTCGGTGGTCGCCACCGGCATCGATGCCGAGCAGATGAAGATGAATGAAAAGGTGCGCCCGCTGCACCCGCATCTGAAGACCACCTTCAAGCCGCAACCGGTCAAGCCGGTGGAGACGCGTCCAGCGTCCACCCTCAACCCGGTCGTCGCACAGCAGCAGGCGCTGGCGGAGGAAATGGGCCTGCCGCCCCAGGCCGAGCAGCCGATGGCACTGGGCGGCATGGATGCTCCGGAAGTCGCGGAAGAGCCGCCGATGGCTGTCAAATATCCGGCCGTGGAATCGCACCGCCCGCTGGCCGAACAGCCGCTCGCGAAGGCGCCCGCGCCGCAAAAGAAAAGCGGCTGGGGCTTCTTCGGCCGCAAGGCCGCGCCCAAGTCCGACATGCGGGCCGAACCGCGTGACGACGCCAAGGCGGCTGCCCGTGTCGTGCTGCGCGCCGAAGGCCCGCGCCCGACGGCGACATCGCCGGGCCGCGCCGTCGCCCAGCCGATGCAACGGGCCGAACCGCTGCCGCCGGCGGGAGACGATCTGTTCCCCGACCATAAGCGGGACGAACAGTTCGAAATCCCGGCCTTCCTGCGGCGGCAGTCGAATTAGTTTCCCCCCTCTGTCACAGCTCGGGTCGCCTCCGGCGACACCTCGCTGTGACATCTCCCCCCGCAATGCGCTTCGCGCAACGGGGGGAGAAAGCCTGAGTTAGATTGAAATATCCAAGGGCGGCCATGTGCCGCCCTTTTGTTTGCCGCGATGCGTGAGGACAAGAGGGGGATTTGCATCGGTATTCCCCAATCCTTTCAAGGCCGCCGCGCGGACAGGGCATGGAAATCCCTGTCCACCCCTAGCGCTTTACGAATCCGCTCTTAACTTGTCGCTCCTGACGCGAGGCGAGTGCCCCGTGTCT
>JAFIHO010000347.1 GCA_017849395.1 Hyphomicrobiales bacterium | reverse complement strand
GGCGCTGCTCGCGGAACTGGACAATCGCATCGCCCAGTGGGAGGCGACCGCCCAGGAATTGCGGCGCGAAAGCGATCGTCGGGCCGTTCTGGAGACGGAGCTGTCGCAGCTTCTGCGCCGCACGGTGCTGGAACAGGAAGCCGAACGCCAGCGCATCTCCCGCGAACTGCATGACAGTCTTGGCCAGTATCTGACGGTCATGCGGCTGGACCTGGACGGTATCGGCCGGGACAACGCCGCCAGCGACTCCATACGGCAGCGCGTGGAAAAGCTGAAATCCCTCACCACCGATGTCGGACAGGAGGTCAACCAGCTCGCCTGGGAAATCCGCCCCACGGCGCTGGACGATCTGGGGCTTCAAAAGGCGTTCCAGCAATTTCTGGAGGAATGGGCCGAACGCTCGACCCTCAAATTCGATCTTCATCTGGCGCTGGACAATCGCAGGCTGCCGCCCGTGATCGAGACCACCCTGTACCGGGTATTGCAGGAGGCCATCCGCAATGTCGTCAAGCATGCCGATGCCGGCAAGGTCGGGGTTATCCTGGAGGCAACGGGAAAAGAAGTCCGACTTATCGTGGAAGACGACGGAAAGGGCTTTGTCTGGGATTCCAGCGAAGGACCGGCCCGCCCGTCCTCCCGTCTGGGCCTTCTGGGCGTCCGCGAACGGCTTGCTTTGGTCGGCGGTTTGCTGGAAGTTGAAACCGCGCCCGGCGCCGGAACCACATTGCTGATCCATGTCCCGCTCTGATCGCCAAACAGCCGATACCGCCATGCACCCGAGCGACAGATTCGGGCAGCACGAGCCCGACGGGCTGGAACTCAGGCATGAGATTGCAAGGCTTGAAAGCAAGCTGCTTGAACAGACACAGCGGCTGGTGCGCGAGAACGAGGCCGACCGGGAATCTTTGGCCCGGGAACTGCACGACAAGTTCGGGCAATATCTGACCGTTATGGAAATGGAACTGGGCGAACTGAGCAATCAGATCGATAACCCGCCATCGACGCGGGCGCGCCTGCGCAAGCTCAAAAACCTCACGGTCGAGGCCCGCACGGATATGGCGAACATGGCCTGGCAAATTCGGCCGGGTTCGCTCGATGGCCAGGATCTCGAAACCGCCTGCGCGCGGCTGATTGAAGAATGGAGCGAGCGCTCCGGCCTGTCCTTCGATCTGCACCTGTCCTTGCGCGGGACGCAGTTGCCGGCGGTCGTGGAGACAACCCTTTATCGCATTTTGCAGGAAGCCCTGACCAATGTGGTCAAACATGCGGGCGCGACACAGGCCGGCGTGATTCTGCGCGCCGAAGCCGGCCAGATTTTGCTGGTTGTCGAGGACAATGGCGCGGGTTTTGTGCTGGACGAAGATCGGAATGATGCGCCATTCGCGACCCTGGGACTGCGCGGGATTCAGGAACGCCTGACCCTCGTTTCAGGCACACTGGAAATCGAGACCGGCCCCGGCCTGGGCACCACCCTTCTGATGCGTGTGCCGCTGTGACCCTGGACCCGCTAGCCAGCCCTGCCCTGCGCGTTTTCCTGGCGGACGATCACCCCATCGTGCTGGCGGGCATCAAGGCGCTTGTGACGGCGGATGGCGCTTTGGAAGTGGTGGGTGAGGCTGCGGATGGCCGCACAGCACTGCGTCTGGCAACGGAATTGAAGCCTGATATCCTTATACTGGATATTTCGATGCCGGGGCTGAACGGGGTGAAGGTCGCCGAACTGCTCCGCACCGCCTGTCCCAAATGCAGGATTCTCGCGCTCACGGTTCATGAGGACAGAGGCTATCTCAGGCAATTGCTGGAACTGGGTATCGCCGGCTACATGCTGAAACGGTCTGCCGCCGAGGACTTGGTTCATGCGATCCGGGCGGTCGCCAAAGGCGGCCTTTACCTTGATCCCGCGGTCGCGGAAAAAGCTATGGGGCGCACGCCTGTACGTGCGGACCGCCCCGATTCGCCCGAAGCCGTGGATCTGAGCGACCGCGAGATCGAAGTGCTGCGGCTGACCGCGTCCGGCCATAGTAACAAGTCGATGGCGACGGAACTGCGGATCGGGGTCAAAACGATTGAGACCTACAAGGCCAGGGCCATGGAAAAGCTGGGTTTTCAGACCCGGGTGGAGCTGGTCCGATATGCCGTCAGCAAGGGGTGGCTGGCTAGTGCCTGACTGAGGCGTGTCAGGGTTTTCCCGGACATGATCTGGCCTACTCCCTGCTTTTCGCCAGCTTCAAAACACCGCCTAACGGTAGGCGGACTGGACGCTTGCGGGCGCGCGGAAGGATTCCCTTACGGCACTTTCGGTGCGGCCTTGGTATCCGGATGCAGGGTGAGAGACTGCAGATTTTTGCCTATCCCTTGGCGGTGAATGGAAAGATGGCAATTCAGGATCCCGCGAGCGCGCAAATACATCTCCTGCTTGCTTCAAATAACCCTTCGCAGGTGCAGCAACTCACGCATGATCTGAAAAGGTCGAATTATTTCTATGCCTTCACGCATCATGGCGATCAGAACAACATTCTGACGGCGATACGAAGTCTAGTGGAAGCCAGGCACAGGCATCTCCCCACGGTCCTGGTGCTCAACTACGAATTCGTGCGGCGGGATTGCGAGAAAATTCTGCGACTGGTCCAGAAAGCCTCCGCCACGAGGGCCATCGAATGCGTCATAACTCACCCTCCGACGGACGAGCCTTCCCGCCTTATCCTCACGAAGTTGGGGGCTCGCCTGTTTGATGAGTTCGAGCCTTCGGAATTCGCGCTGCATTAGCCAATTCTGAGAATACCAAACAGCCTTTCGCATACGCAAAAAAATACATCGCGCCGATATGTGCGGGTGTTGCGCGACGGGGTTGAGCTCTCGCGCCAGAAAAGCGCAAATTCGATTGCATCACAGCGATCCGGCGAATAGCGTTAATCGTAGTATTGGACATGACGTTCGCTCCGAGCGCGCGATAGGGATTTTTCAGCAAAGACTGCGGGCCAGCACACACATTTTACGACGAACATAACAATGCGGGCCGCCGCGGGCCCGTGACAGGGGGTGGCGGTGCAGATTTCACCCGATCAACCGACCTCTCAGGATGCAGAGAGGACGTCGAGCAAGGATGTGGCCGGTATCCATGCACGCAGCGCCGTGGTGCCGCAAAACACGTCACCAGGCTTTGCACGGCTGAACCCTCTCGCAGTTTCGGAGGACCCCCGATCAATTCTGATCCGTATTATCGAGGGCGAGATCATT
>JAFIHO010000346.1 GCA_017849395.1 Hyphomicrobiales bacterium | reverse complement strand
GGTGTCGATCTGCCGGAGACACAGATTTCCGATGCGAGGTTGGGCGGTCAGCGGCGCAGCGGCGCAATCGGCCTGCCGGGCCTGGGCGAGCCGGAAGTGATCCGTCATTATGTGCGGCTGTCGCGCATGAATTACGCGATCGATTCCGGGCTTTATCCGCTTGGCTCCTGCACCATGAAGCACAATCCGCGCCTGAACGAGAAGATGGCGCGGCTGCCGGGTTTTGGCGATCTGCATCCGCTGGCGCCGCAATCGGCCACACAGGGCGCGCTCAGCCTGATCTCACAGTTGATGAATTGGCTGACGACCCTGACCGGCATGCCTGCGGTCGCCATGTCGCCCAAGGCGGGCGCGCATGGCGAGTTGTGTGGCTTGCTCGCGCTCCGTGCCGCCATCGCCGCGCGCGGCGAAAACCGTCCGCGCATCCTGGTGCCGGAATCGGCGCATGGCACCAATCCCGCAACCGCCGCCTTTGCGGGCTTCACCGTGGATCCGGTGCCGGGCAAGCCGGATGGGCGGGTCGATGCGGAGGCTCTGAAGGCGAAGCTTGGTCCCGATGTGGCGGCGATCATGCTGACCAATCCCAACACCTGCGGCCTGTTCGAAGGCGAGGTGGCGGACATTGCAAAAGCGGTGCATGAGGCCGGTGCGTTCTTCTATTGCGACGGCGCGAATTTCAACGCCATCGCGGGACGGGTGCGGCCGGGTGACTTGGGCGTCGAAGCCATGCTCATCAATCTACACAGGTCCTTTTCCACGCCGCATGGCGGTGGTGTGTCGGGCTCGGGTCCGGTTGTGCTGTCGGCGGCGCTGGCGCCTTTCGCGCCGCTGCCGCTGCTGGTGCATGATGCGGAGGGTTTCCGGCTGATCGAGGATCGCGCCGCGCTGCCGCAAGGGGCGCAGCCCTTCGGCCGCATGTGCGCGTTCCAGGGCCAGATGGGCATGTTCGTGCGGGCGCTCACCTACATGCTGTCCCATGGACGGGACGGCGTGCGGCAGGCGTCGGAGGATGCGGTGTTATCCGCGAATTATATCCTCGCTTCGCTGAAGGATGTGATGAGCGCGCCGTTCGGCGATGGTCCCTGCATGCATGAGGCGCTGTTCGACGACAGCTTCCTGGAAGGCACCGGCGTCACCACGCTGGATTTCGCCAAGGCGATGATCGACGAAGGCTATCATCCCATGACGATGTATTTCCCGCTGGTGGTGCATGGCGCGATGCTGATCGAGCCGACGGAATCCGAATCCAAGGCGTCGCTGGACCAGTTCATCCATGTGCTGCACAGCCTGGCGGCCGAGGCGCGGGCGAAGAACACGGCCCGCTTCGAGGGCGCGCCGCATCTGGCGCCCCGCCGCCGCCTAGACGAAACCGCCGCCGCCCGCAAGCCGGTGCTGCGCTGGAAGCCGTCACCCCTGAAGGAGGCTGCTGAATGATGTTCCGCATCCCACATGCTTTTGCCTTTGGTCTTTTGATTTCCGCGCTGGCTGTGCCGGTCCGCGCCGAGATGCTGGAGTTTCCTTCGCCGGACGGCATGAAATCCTGGCCCAAGATTGCGACCATCCGCGGCTGGCATCAGGACCCGCAGGCAAGCTTCGCCAACACCGCCAACGCTATCGTGGCCGATGACGATGTTTATCCCGACGGCAACGCCATCATCCTGGCGCGAGGCTTTCCGCGCTCGGGCAAGTCGCTGGCGCAGATGATCGAGGCCGACAGGGCGGAGAAGGCCGACGGCGCAAATGCGGCAAAGCTTCCCGACATTCTGGACAAGGATCAGGTCGCTTTCACCATCATGGCCTATACGCCCGCCAAGTCCGGCAAGTATGAAGCGGTCGCCTATGCCGAAGAAGGGCCGGTGTATCTGGCTTTCACCCTGAGCGCGAAGAACAAGGCCGAATATGACAAGGCCTGGCCGTTCTTCGTGCAGACGGTCGAAAGCTATGCCGCCATGATCCCCTGGTAGGCGGGATCAGTAGAACGCGTCATAGATGACGTCTTCCACCCGCCGTGTGCGGGTGTTGACCAGCAGCAGATCGGGTCCATAGCGCACCCAGCGGCGGCGCGGGCCGGGTGCATCCAGGCCGATGCCGCGCCAGTCGTTGTAATAATAGGTCGAGCCCAGGAACAGGCTGGGCAGCAGCGCGCCTATGCTCCAGCGCCGATAGCTGTGGCCCTGGGGATAGCGGAAGGCCGGTCCACGAATGCGGTCATAGGAGCGGCCGTGCCAGCTCCATTGCGGGGGCGCGACGGTGGCCGCATCGCGGGTCCGGATGGCGGGCGCGGGCCCGACATGCCGGGGCAATTGTCGCCGGGGCGGTTTGGGCCGGGAAGGTTGTCACCGGGGCGATTGGGGCCTGGACCATTATCGCCGGGGCGGGGGCCGCCCATTTGCGCGGCCGCAACGTCGGGTAGCAGAAGCGCTGCGATGGCGGCGAGGATGATGGACTGTTTCATGGTGCCTCATTTCGTGCCCACCCCAGGGCGACTGTCGGCCTGAGCGTGATTCAGGTCAACCATCGGATAGTGCCGGACGCACTCTGTCCGGCAGATTCCCTACCCGTAGGGAAGGAACGAACACCGGGTTCCCGCGTATGCAGGATATGCGGCATTCGCTCTCCAATGACGTGGTCAAGTTGCGCATGATGGCGGCGCAGATGCGCCAGAATGCTAGCGGTGCGCGCGACGAGGATTACCGGGTCAAGTTTGAACGCGCCGCCGACGAACTGGAAGCGAAGGCAGCGGAAGCCGAACGGGGCGGCCAGCGCCGGGTTTCCTGAGGTTCCGGCGGGATTTCCCGGCAGGTGAACTGGTCCCGGATATGGGCGTTGAAGAACGCGCCCAAGGAATCCGCAAACATCAGTTGATCGTATAGTTCCTCCGGCACATCTTCATATTCATATGTGCGGCCGCTGCTGCGGAATGTGGCGCGCAGACGGTGCGCGTCGCTGTCATAAGCCAGGGATTCGATCGCTGCGGATTGCACATAGGGCATGATTTTCTAACGGCGCAGGGGCGGGTTGGCTCCCAAAAACCAAGGGGCGCGATTGTGACAGTCGCGCCCCTTCTTCGTCATGTCAGGAACAGCCACTGGTGGAACCACAGGTGTTGCACTTCATGCAGGTGCCGTTACGCACCAGCGTGAAATTCCCGCATGCGCCGCAACTGTCGCCCTCGAAGCCTTTCAACCGGGCTTCGGCCGCGCGCTTGGCGCGGGCGTCGCGCGGGCGGACGCTGGTCATCGCCGCTTCGATGGTCGCCACCTGTGCGCTGACCGTGCTGCCCATTGCGCTTTCCAGTTCGGCGCGGATGTCGCTGAGGTCCAGCGCGCCATCGTCATTGTCGGCGAACATCTGTTCCGTATCGTCCTGCGCGATCATGCGCGGCGCTGCGCCGCCGCGATACAGCGACATCTGCTTGATCTGGCCGCGCAGGTAGCCGCTGGAAGCCACTTTGGCCAGCGCCACTTCACTGCCGCTGGCGGGCGCCGCATCGCCGCCGCCGCCCGCGCCCAGGTCTTCGTCGGCATGGGGCACGACATGGGCAAGATCGGTGCGGCCCAGATAGGACACGGCCAGTTCGCGGAAGATGTAGTCGAGCACGCTGGTCGCGTTCTTGATGGAGTCGTTTCCGATCACCAGGCCCGCCGGTTCGAAGCGGGTGAAGGTGAAGGCGTCCACGAATTCCTCCAGCGGGACGCCATATTGCAAGCCCACCGAGATGGCGATGGCGAAATTGTTCATCAGGCTGCGGAAGGCGGCGCCTTCCTTGTGCATGTCGATGAAGATTTCACCCAGCCGCCCATCCTCATACTCGCCGGTGTGCAGATAGACCTTGTGGCCACCGACAATGGCCTTCTGAGTGTAGCTCTTGCGGCGATGGGGCAGGCGTTCCCGCTCATGCGCGCGCACCTTCTCGATCACGCGCTCCACGATGCGTTCGGTGATGACGCGCTCGCGCGGCGCTTCCATTTCCTCTTCGTCATCCTCGTCGACAAAGTCCATCACCTGCGAGGCAAGCGGCTGGCTCAACTTGGAGCCGTCGCGGTACAGGGCATTGGCCTTCAGCCCCAGCTTCCAGCTCATCAGATAGGCTTCGCCGCAATCGGTGACCGAAGCACTGTTGGCCATGTTGATGGTCTTGGAGATCGCACCCGAGATGAAGGGCTGCACCGCTGCCATCATGCGGATATGGGCTTCCATCGACAAGGCGCGCTTGCCGATACGGCCGCAAGGGTTGGCGCAGTCGAACACCGGCAGATGCTCGGCTTTCAGATAGGGCGCGCCTTCCAGGGTCATCGCGCCGCACACATGCAGATTGGCCGCGTCGATATCGGATTTGGCGAAGCCCAGCGCCTTCAGCATGTCGAAGTCGGCGCCGTCCATCGCGTCGCCCAGCTTCAGCACGTCCTTGCAGAAGGCCTCGCCCAACGTCCACTTGTTGAACACGAAACGCACATCGAAGGCTGATTCCAGCGCGGCTTCGATCGCGCCGATCTGCTCGTCGCCAAAGCCCTTGCCGCGCAGCGCGTCATAATTGAGACGCCCGCGATAATCCTCCAGCGTGCCGTGACCCACCGCATATGCGACGATGGCGTCTATCTCGTTCTGGCGATAGCCGAGCGCCGCCAGCGCTTCGGGCACGCAGCGGTTGATGATCTTGAAATAGCCGCCGCCCGCCAGCGTCTTGAATTTCACCAGCGCGAAGTCCGGCTCCACGCCCGTCGTATCGCAATCCATCACCAGGCCGATGGTGCCGGTGGGGGCTATCACGCTGGCCTGGGCGTTGCGGAAACCGAATTCCTTGCCCATTGCCAGCGCATCGTCCCAGGCGCGTTTGGCTGCCTCGGCCAGCGCGAT
This sequence comes from Hyphomicrobiales bacterium, assembly GCA_017849395.1. Taxonomy (GTDB): domain Bacteria; phylum Pseudomonadota; class Alphaproteobacteria; order Micropepsales; family Micropepsaceae; genus Rhizomicrobium. The sequence continues at coordinate 352 of JAFIHO010000346.1, read as the reverse complement.
GTCGCCCACCGCGCGCAGATCGAGCGGTACGGGCGGGGTGGACAGTTTCTCATAGCCGGTCGTTTCCCCATGCGCTGCGCGGCGATGGTTGCGGATTACCTGCAGCATCGCGTCCTTGTTGGCGGCATATTCCGGGAACGCGCCCAGCTCGCCCGCCATCTCCGCGCTGGTGGCATAGGCGACGCCGGTCATCACGGCGCTGATTGCGCCCGCGATGGCGCGGCCTTCGCGCGAGTCGTAGGGAATGCCCGCGCTCATCAGCAGGCCGCCAATATTGGCGAAGCCCAGGCCCAGGGTGCGGTAATCATAGGAAAGCTGCGCGATCTCCCGACTGGGGAACTGGGCCATCAGC
>JAFIHO010000345.1 GCA_017849395.1 Hyphomicrobiales bacterium | reverse complement strand
CAAGGGCGCGAAGCCGGGGCTGGTGGAGGATTACCGCGCCAGCTTCAAGAAGCTGAAGACCATGGATGCCGACATCCTGCTGGCGGCGCATGGGGTGCAGTTCGGCCTGGCGGAAAAAGCCGCGAAGCTGAAACCCGGCGCACCCAATCCCTTCATCGTGCCGGGCGAGTTCCGTAAACTGGTCGCGGAGATGGAAAAATCCTTCAACGCCGAGTTAGCGCGGCAGCAGGCCGGTCGCTAGGGTCTGGACTCAATCGTCCGCCGATAATCTCAGGTGTTATGGCCCGCTCCAGGCGGGCCGTCCGGGGCAAGTGGCGCGATCTTCGAGAGTCTTTGTGTGGCCCTGGATGGCCCGGTCACGCCGGGCCATGACAAGTTGTTGTTTTGACTATCCGCAGTTGAGTACGGACCCTAAGCCCCTCCCGCCCCGCGTCAGAATGTGCCCGTTTTCGTCTTGACATCAGTCTGGAACGTTTCTAAGTACTACTTGCAACTTAGAAACATTCCAAGGAATACCACGATGCTGACCGTTGGCGACAAATTCCCCGATTTTTCCGTGAAGGGCGTGGTTTCGACCGATCCCGCCACCGCCTTCAAGGATTTCGACCAGACATCCGACAAGGGCAAATGGAAGATCGTGTTCTTCTGGCCGAAGGATTTCACCTTCGTCTGTCCCACCGAGATCGCGGGCTTCGGCAAGATCAATGGCGACTTCAAGGACCGGGATGCGGTGGTCTATGGCGTCTCGACCGACAGCGAGTTCGTGCATCTGGCGTGGCGGCAGAACCATGCCGACCTGAAGACCCTGCCCTTTGCCATGCTGGCGGACACCAATCGCCGCCTTTCCTCGGCGCTGGGCGTGCTTGATGAGGAAGCCGGCGTTGCCAAGCGCGCCACCTTCGTCGTCGATCCGGACGGCATCATCCGCTTCGCCTATGTCACCGACATGAGCGTGGGCCGCAATCCGCAGGAAGTGCTGCGGGTGCTGGATGCGCTCCAGACCGACGAACTGTGCCCCTGCAACTGGCAGAAGGGCGAAGAGGTTCTGAAGCCAGCCGCGTAGCGGCTGTCCCGGGCGCGGCGCAGCACGCAGTGGTGCGCCGCTGACCCGGGACCTCGCGGGCCTTAGTCACATTTCCCCTCGCGTCTCCCCGAACGCGAGCAACCTCGTCCCCATCCGCTGATGCGGGTGGGGACGATTTTTCCGAAAGAAATTCCATGTCCATCGAAAGCCTGAAAGACGCCCTGCCCGACTATGCGAAGGACCTGAAGCTCAACCTGTCGTCGCTGGCGGCCGAGCCGTCATTGAGCGAACAGCAACGGGCGGGCACATTCATCGCCTGTGCCCTGGCCGCGCGCAATGACGTGACCACCAGGGCCATCGTGTCGGAATTCGCGCCTAAGCTTTCCGCGGAGGCGTTCGCCGCCGCCAAGGCCGCCGCCGCCATCATGGGCATGAACAATATCTATTACCGCTTCACCCATCTGGCGAGCGCGGCGGATTACAAGACCCTGCCCGCGCGGCTGCGCATGAATGTGATCGGCAAGCCCGGCGTGGACAAGGTGGATTTCGAGCTCTGGTGCCTGGCGGTGTCGGCGATCAATGGCTGCGGCGTGTGCATCGACAGCCATGAGAAGATCCTGCGCGATGCGGGCCTGACGGCGGAACAGATTCAGGCCGCCGTCCGCATCGCCGCCGTGGTGCATGGCGTCGCCGCGACGCTGGACGGCGAGGCGCATACCGCCAATCTGGCGGCGGTTACGCTGGCGGCTTGATTGTTCCCCCATCTGTCACAGCTCGGGTCGTCTCCGACGACACCTCGCTGTGACATCTTCCCCCGCCAATGGCTTCGCCATGCGGGGGAAGACAGCCCGTGTGCGCTTAGACAGGGAAGGGATTGCGTTCCTTGAACTGCACTTGATGCCAGTAGGGATAGATTTTCGGACGTTCGCTCGCCGCGTCCAGTTTGGTGATCTGGTCTGGCGTGAGGTTCCAGCCCACTGCGCCCAGATTGGCGCGTAGCTGTTCTTCGTTGCGTGCGCCGATCACGACCGTTGAAACGCTGGGGCGTTGCAGCAGCCAGTTCAGCGCGATCTGCGGCACGCTCTTGCCGGTTTCCTTGGCCACCTCGTCGAGCGCATCGACCACCTTGTAGAGATATTCGTCTTCCACCTGCGGCCCATAATCGGCGGTGGCATGAAGGCGGCTTTCCTTCGGCAGCGGTGTGCCACGCCGTATCTTGCCAGTGAGGCGGCCCCAGCCCAGCGGCGACCACACCACCGCGCCGACGCCCTGGTCCACCGCCAGCGGCATCAATTCCCATTCATAGTCGCGGCCGATCAGCGAGTAATAGGCCTGGTGCGCGACATAGCGCGCGTAGCCGTAACGCTCTGACACCGACAGCGCTTTCATCAGGTGCCAGCCGGAGAAATTCGACACGCCGATGTAACGCAGCTTTCCGGCCTTGATGAGCGCATCGAGGGTGGAGAGAACCTCCTCATGCGGCGTCTGCGCGTCGAAGCCGTGAAGCTGAAGCAAGTCGATATAATCGGTGCCGAGCCGCTTGAGCGCCGCGTCCATCGACTTGAGGATATGGAAGCGGGAGGAGCCAACATCATTGGGGCCTTCGCCGGAGCGAAAGGTGAATTTGGTGGAGATCAGCACCTTGTCGCGGCGGCCCTTGATCGCGCCGCCCAGCACTTCTTCCGCGCCGCCGCCGGAATAGATGTCGGCGCTGTCGAACATGGTGAGGCCCGCATCCAGGCAGATATCGATCAGCCGCGCAGCACCTTTCACATCGGTGTCGCCCCAAGCGCTGAAGAAATCGCCCTTGCCCGCGAAGGTCCCCGTGCCCAGGGTCAGCACCGGCACCTTGAATCCCGAACGTCCGAGCAGGCGGTATTCCATCGCAGCGTCTCCTCTTTGCCGGCTAGAGGATTGGCCTGCGTCCGCGCGGTTTCAACCGCGCCCGCGTCGAGGTTATTGCGACAAAAGCTACAGTTCCGGCACCGTCTGCTTCAGCCGTCCGCCGAGGCGCACGGGGTCGATGCGGGTGGCCAGGCCATTCGCGCCGGTCTGCACGAACACGCCGCACAGCGTGGCCGGGCCCGAGGCGGGCGTGTAGCGCTGGGTCGGCAGCTTGCGGGTGAAACGCTGCAGCGGTTCGGCCTTGTCCATGCCGATGACGGAATCGTAAT
>JAFIHO010000344.1 GCA_017849395.1 Hyphomicrobiales bacterium | reverse complement strand
ATATGAACAGCGGCGGGCACGGGCCAAGCATACAAATCACTCTCCGGCATACTGATTTAGGTTGGATCGCGGACTTGGAGGAACATCCGCCGGGCACCGAGCAATCGTGGGAAACACCGCGAGAGATCTGATTTTCTCTCAGTCTTCAATTGCAGCAGGGTTTGCCTTATCCCCATCGCCGGAATTTTATTTTCTCCTTCTGGGCGAGGGACTTGCGCGGCTTTGCAACCCTTTGCTTATCCACCGGCTTTCGGCGCGTCGTATAATTGGCGCATGACAATGGCTGGCGACAGTAAGGGCAGGGGGGACGCAGTTTTCTGCCATTCAATTACCAATCGCTTGCGCGCGCGGCACTTGTCCACCCCAGCGTTTGCGATCCAGGCCTTTTCCCCGCTCCCCGGGCCGCTTGCGCCGGACGGGTCTTTATGTCTGAGTATATCCTATAGCTTGGCCAACAGGCGCATCAGGGGGAACGCATGAACACCAGGATATGGGCGGCATCCGCCCTGGCATTGACGCTCTCTCAATCCACCCTGGCGCAGGCGCCCGCGCCTAGCCCCACTCCAAGTGAAGTCAGCGTGTCGGTGGATGTGAACCGCCCTGGCCCGGTGATCGATCGCCATATCTATGGCCAGTTCGCCGAACATCTTGGCCACGGCATTTATGACGGCATCTGGGTGGGCGAGGGCAGCAAGATTCCGAACATTCGTGGCTATCGCACCGATGTCATCAACGCGCTGAAAGAGATCAAGGTGCCGGTGGTGCGCTGGCCGGGCGGTTGCTTCGGCGATCTGTATGACTGGCGCGACGGCATCGGCCCGCGCAGCAAGCGGCCGGTACGCATCAATGTACATTGGGGTGGCGTGACCGAGGACAACAGTTTCGGCACCCACGAATTCATGAATTTTACCGAACTGCTCGGCGCCGATGCCTATGTCTCGCTCAACGTGGGCTCGATGACGCCGCTCGATTCTGCGCGCTGGCTGGAATACATGACCTCGAACGAGAAGGCGACCTTGGCCGACGAGCGCCGCCGCAATGGCCGTGATAAACCCTGGACCGTGAAATTCCTGGGCATCGGCAATGAGACCTGGGGCTGCGGTGGCAATATGAGCGGCGAGTATGCCGCAGAGGTCAACGCGCGCTATTCCACCTTCGTCACTGCGCCCGCCGAGATGGGGATGGTCAAGGTGGCCAGCGGCGCCACCGGCAATGGCGGCGATTACAAGGCATTCACCGAGGCGATGATGAAGGGCGGCGGCAAGCTGCAGGCGCTCAGTTTTCATTATTACGCGATGCCCGCAGGGGGGAAGCGCGGTCCCGCCACCGGTTTTGACGAAAGCCTGTGGACGCGCGAACTGGATTTGACGCGCAAGATGGAGACCTTTGTCTCCGATGTCAGCGCGGTGATGGACAAATACGATCCCGACAAGAAGGTCGCGCTGTATGTCGATGAATGGGGCTCCTGGTACGATCAGGAACCCGGCAGTCACCCTGGCTTCCTGTTGCAGCAGAATTCACTGCGCGACGCGGAAGTGGCGGCACTCAGCCTCAACATCTTCCACCGCCATACGGATCGGGTGAAGATGACCAACATCGCCCAGATGATAAATGTGCTGCAGGCGATGATTCTGACCGATGGCCCGAAATTCCTGCGCACACCGACCTACTGGGTCTACCACATGTATGTGCCGTTCCAGGAAGCCACGCCGCTGCCCGCCAGCGTCGCGACGCCGGCCTATACCAGCGGCTCCTTCTCCATGCCGCAGGTCGATGCGTCGGCGGCGCGCGGAACGGACGGCAAGTTGTATCTGTCGCTGGTCAATACCGATCCCGTCAGATCGGCGCGGGTCACGACCAATCTGACCGGCACTGCCACGGGCCGTATCCTCACCGGCCCCGCGATGGACAGTCACAACAGCTTTGACGCTCCGGATGCGGTCAGTCCCAAACCCTATTCTGGCCGTAGCGAAAACGGCAGGCTTGTGTTCGATCTTCCGGCACGGGCCGTAGCGGTGGTAGCGATCCCCTGATGTGAGCCGCGTCGTATATACAACCACCAGCGTCTAGGTTACCGTTTCGTCAGGTAAAGTGAACCGCCAACAGGCGGTCGTCAGGGAGATACAGGGCTTATGGATACCACTCGCAGGAACTTTGTCGGAATGGGCGTGGCTGCGGCCACCGCGGCGTCGGGCATCAAGGCCGCCACGGCCGCGCCGGCCGCAATGGAAAAGAGCAAGTTCTGGATCGCTGCTGTAACAGCCTGCGACCGCAGCTATAAATTCGACGAAGGCGCCTATCGCGAGCATCTGGCCTGGTGGAAGGCCAATGGCGCGGACGGCATCCTGGTTCTTGGCACCAATGGCGAAGGTCCGTCCTTCTCGGTTGCCGAACGCAAGCGCATCACGGAAGTCGCGCTGCGGAACAAGAACGGTCTGGACATGATCGTCACCACCGGTACCGCGAATTTCGAGGAAACGATCGAGCTGTCCAATCACGCCGCCGATCACGGCGCGGACAGCGTGCTGATCCAGCCGCCCTTCTATTTCAAGAATCCCAGGGGCGAAGGGGTCGTCAACTATTTCAACCTGATCTTCGACAAGGTGAAGGCACCTGTGCGCTACTATCATATTCCGCGCATGACCGGGGTTCCGATAGACGTCAGTGTGCTGCAGGCCATGGCCAAGCACCCCAACTTCATCGGCCTGAAAAATTCCAATGGCGATCCGGCGGAATATGAAGCCCACGTCAACGGCCTTCCCGCCAACCTGAACGTCATTTCCGGTACCGACAACAATGCGCTGGCGGCGATCCGCCGGGGCAATGGGGTTATCCTTGGTTCGGGCAATGTCTATACCAAGCAGGTTGCGGCGGTTTTTGCCGCCTACCGCGCAGGCAAGGACATCAACGAACCTTTCGCCAAGCTGATGTCCGCGATCGCGCTGATGCAGGCAAGCGGGTATGATGCCAACTACAATGCCATAAAGTACGCACTCGGCCAGATGTCCGGTGTGACCCGCATGAGCTATGCCCGCCCGCCCCATGTGGAATTGAGCGAGGAGCAGATGGCGAAAATCCGCCGCGGTGTCGCCCAGCTCAAGGAAATGGGCTGAATTACATCGTCCTCATTAGCAACCCGCGCCACATGGGCTAGTGTGGCGCGGGTTGTCTTTTTGGAGTGCTGCTTTGCGACGGTTGTCTGCCCTGGCCCTGTTGGGCCTGGTGGCCGCTTGCGGCGGAGAAAAACCTCCGCCGGGCGGATTCTGGAATCCCTATGCCACCAACCAGAAACCGCGCGACGAAAATTATCACGGCGGCTCTGCGGCCATTCTCCAGCACTACGATGCCAACAAGGATGGCACTCTCACCCGCGACGAATTGATTGCGGGCTTGCGGGCGGAATTCGCCGCACATCATCCGGATTCCCGGGGTTGTCTGCCCGAGAATGAAGTCGCGGCGATCAACCAGCAGCGCATCGATCAGGACCAGACCACAGCAACGCCCCTAATCGACTGGAACCGTGACGACTGCCTGGACTATGCCGAATTTTCGGCATTCGCCTATTCGCTGTTCGACCAGATGGACCGCAATCGCGACGGCAAGATTACCCCTCAGGAATTCAACCCGAACGCCAGACCGCCTGGTCCCGGTCAGCTCCCGGGTGAGCAGCAACAGCAGCAGCAGCGCGGTCCTGGACGCCGGGGCGGCGGCCCGCCGCCGGATGCGGAGGCGCCGCCGGACGCTCAGGGTTCTCCGCCCGCCGTCCCGAACTGATTGGATGTTGGGGAATGCGCGGGATTGCTTGACAGGGCAGGGCCGTGCCCCTACATCGGCCCCCTTCGCGTGCGAAACGCGGGGGCGTAGCTCAGTTGGTTAGAGTGTCGGCCTGTCACGCCGAAGGTCGCGGGTTCGAGCCCCGTCGCTCCCGCCATTCCCTCCGGAATGGCCCTGAAGTTGAGATTGTTTCGCAACTGGAACCCCGGTTTTGACTGGCTTCAACAACATTTACGGCCGCTTGGCCGCACCCTGTCCTTCAACCTGATTTTCCTGTTTTTCGGCGGCGAATCTTCCTTTAAACCCGCGTTGCGCGTGGGTGCTGCCT
>JAFIHO010000003.1 GCA_017849395.1 Hyphomicrobiales bacterium | reverse complement strand
GTGATCCAGTCCGCTCAGCGTCTGCTCGATCACTTGGGTGACCGAATTCTGCAAAGTCTCCGCGTCGGCGCCGGGATAGAAGGCGTTGATCGCCACCGCGGGCGGGGCGATGTTGGGATATTGCTCGATCGGCAGCCGCAGCGCCGCGATCCCGCCCGCCAGCATGGTGACGATGGCGATCACCCAGGCGAAGACGGGGCGGTCAATGAAAAAGCGTGACAGCATGGCTCAGTGCGCCTGTGCCGGGCCGGCAGGGGGCGCGGTGGGGGCCGCGCCTGCCGGATGCGGCGACACCGGCTTGTCGGGCACAGCCTTGGAGATGTTTTCCACGATCAACCTGTCGCCCGCCTTCAGGCCTTCCAGCACCTGCCAGTCGCCGCCAACGGCGCGGCCGGTGCGAATATTGCGCAGCCGGGCGATGTTTTTTTCATCAACCACCAGCACCGAAGGCTGGCCTTTGGTATCCCGGCTCACAGCGCGCTGCGGCGCCAGGATGCCATGCGGATCGACGCCCTGATTGATGGTGGCGCGTACATACAGGCCCGGCAGCAGCAGACCCTGGGGATTGGGGAAGGTCGCGCGCAGCCGAACCGACCCGGTGGAGGGGTCCACCAGCACATCGATCATTTCCATCTTGCCGTGATGCGCATAGGTGCTGCCGTCATCCAGTTTCAGGGTGACAGGCACCGTGGTGTTCCTGTCCACCTGTCCGCTCATCACCTGCTGTCGCAGCGCCAGCAATTCGGCGCTGGCCTGGCCGACATCGACAAAGATGGGATCCAGCGTGGCGATGGTGGTCAGCGGCGTGGCCTGGTTGGCTGACACCAGCGCCCCGGTTGTAATATTCGATGCGCTGATGCGCCCGCTGATCGGCGCGGTGATGCGGGTGAATTCCAGATTGATCTTGGCGGCGCGCGCGGCGGCTTCCGCCTGCTGCCAGGTCGCCTGCGCGTCGTCGCTCGCCTGTGCGGAGACGGCGGTGCCCTGCGCCAGCAGCGCGCGGAAGCGGGCAGCGCGGCCCTTCGCGTTGATGCGCGTCGCTTCGGCCTGATCGTATATGGCCTGATAGGGCGCCGGATTGATCTGGTAGAGGACCTGACCTTCCTTCACCATCGAGCCTTCCACGAACAGGCGCTTCAGCAGGATGCCCGATACTTGCGGGCGCACTTCCGCCGTCTGGAAAGCCGTGGTGCGGCCCGGCAGATCGGTCACCAGATCGATCGGCTGTTCCTTGATGGTGATGACGCCCACGGGGGGCGGGGGCATTTGCGGCGGCTGTTGCTGCTGCTGCCCACAGGCGGCCAAAGCAAGCAGCGCCGTCAGCGTGCCGATGACTTGATGCCGACGCATGAGGGTCCCCTTGAAGGTCGTCTTTGCAGGCCGTCCCCCATACCCCACCCGGACGGCGCGCCTTACATAATTGCTGCGCTGCGAATTGGAAGAGTGGAATCAAGCCAAATCGCTCGGAGAGCCGATTCTACAGCATGTACGTTGTCGATTTGACACATGTGTGCTTTCACGGCCCTGCGCAGTTTCGCGTCGGCAGGACACAAAGCCCGTTCGACGTACCACCCCAGATGCTTGCGGAATATTTTCAGCCCCAGCGCGTCGCCATAAAAACGCAAGGAATCCCGCAGGTGATCCAGTGCAATGCCCAGTCTTTGGGCGGGGGATGGCTCGCGCATGACGCCCCCGCTGGTCAGCGCCGCCGCGATGGCCGAAGCGGCCCAGGGCCTGCCATAGGCGCCCCGCGCAACCATGACACCATCCGCCCCGGAAGCTTTCAGCGCCGCCCGAGCTGACATGTCATCGGTAATGTCACCATTGACAATCACCGGCAGCCGGGTCGCGGCTTTGACCGCCGCCACGGCCTGCCAGTCCGCCACCCCGTTATAGAATTGCTGGCGGGTGCGGCCATGCACGGTGAATCCCTTCACCCCCAACCCTTCGAACCGCGCCGCCAGTTCGGGCGCGTTGCGGCTGGCATCGTCCCAGCCCAGCCGCATCTTTATTGTCACCGGCCGCGTGGTGGCCGACACGACCGCATCGACCAGCCGCTCCGCCAGCTCCGGCTCGCGCATCAGGGCCGAGCCGGAAAGCGCCCCCGTCACTTCCTTGCAGGGGCAGCCCATGTTGAAATCGATAATGTCCGCGCCCGCCAGTTCCGCCAGCTTTGCGCCCTTTGCCACCCATTCGGGCGAACGTCCTACAAGCTGGATCACCATCAGCGGCAGGCCTTGGCCCACCGCCGCGCGCCGCACCACATCGGGCCGTCCGCGCGCGAAGCTGTCGCAGGCCACCATCTCGGTGGCGACATAGGGCGCGCCACAAGCCGACGCCGCGCGCCGGAACGGCAGGTCCGACACGCCGGTCATCGGCGCGGTCAACACGCGCCCCGGTATGGTGACATCGCCAATTTGCAGTGTTTCGGACATGGCCGCGAAAATGCGCCTTCGCCAGACTTTTGTCGATATTTGACCGCGATCATCGCGCGGATGGCGGCGCGGGCCCCAAATCGCTAGTGTCATGCGGGGAGAGAGGTCTCATGAGCATACCAGCGGATTTCGGCGATCAGATTGCCCGGCTGCATTCCGGCACCATGATGAGCGTGCCCGACGCGCTGCTGGGTGCATGGTTTCCGCCGGGCGTGCGGGACGGGAGCCTGGATCTGGCCAGCATGAAAGCCGCCCAAGCCTTCGCGGCAAAACATGGCTGCACCTTCCGCTATTTCCCCAATCGCGGCGGCGACTGCCTGGGCGAGGGCTGCTTCGCGAAAGCCTGAGATCAACCGAACACGGTCTTGCGCGTATAAGCGAGGTCGTTCAGCACCGGCGGCTGCAGGCCGCGGTAATAGCGCAGTTCCTGACCCTCATGATAACGCGACGGCATGCCCGTCACGCGCCCATCCACCAGAAAGCCCATCACGCCCTGCCGGTAAAAATGCCGTGCCAGCGCAGGCGCGCAGCGTTTGAAGTCGTCGCTGTCCCGGCAATAGACCAGTTCCATCATCTTCACCGACGGCGTGCCCAGGCGGCAGGGCCGGAACACGAAGGGCGACAATTGCCCGTCCCTGTCCACCGTCAGGCTCACCGCATCCATCTGGCGATGATCGTGCAGCAGCCGCGCTTCCGGCATCTGCGCGGGCACAATGTCGCTTACCTTGCCCTTGCCGGGAAAAGGAAAGACGGTGCTGCGGCCGAAATTATAGGGCTTGAAGCCCTGGGCTTGCAGGATGCGCCAGCTTTGGGGTGATGCCGAGGCGGCAACATAGGTCGCCTGTTTCAGTCGCGTCGCGACCGCGATCAGCAGCGGCGCATGCGCGCGCCAGGCCGGTTCGACATACCATCCCGACAGGCTTGTCAGAATGCGTCCGTCCCGTACCGAGGACAGTAGCAGGATCGCTCCCACCAGTCCCATGCCGCCATCCAGCACATAACCATAGCGCGGCATGCCTTCGACCAGCGGCAGCGTGCGCCAGCGCGACAGGCCGCGAATCCAATAGTCACGTTTGGTGCGGGCAAAGCCGCGCGCCAGAAGATTGACGAGCGGATGAAAATCATCCTCGGCGATCGGGCGGCAGCGCACCCGACGCGCCGCTGCAGGCTGGATCGTCGCGGGATCGAACAGCAGCATGGCACATCTTCCGGAACGCATTCTTTTACAACGTCCGGCATTAGCGGAGCGTTAAAGGCACGCCCCCTAGTCTGCATCGCCTTCAGCAGGGATCAGCCATGAGCGTCGAAACCATTATCCGCGCCGAATTCGAACAGGTGGCGCGCGAGCATGGCAAGCCGTTTCACGGCTTCGACGACGACATGCTACTGCTGGAATCGGGACTGGATTCGCTGTGTTTCGCCGTCGTGATGGCGCGGCTGGAAGATCAACTCGGCGTCCATCCCTTCGCGAAGGCGGAGGATGTCTATTTCCCCGTGACCATGGGCGATTTCATCAAATTCTACCGCGACGCTGCGGCCTGAAGCCGCCGCTGGGGCCGGGGCATCGGCTTTTACAGCCTCACCTGCCCCGAAACGATGCGCGCGTGCAGCGCCGCATCCAGCTTCACATAAGCGCCATCCAGCTCCGCGAACAGCGGATCGCCGCAACGCGCCGGATCGAAGCCGTCCCGCGCCAATTCATTCTTGCGATGCTTGAAGGTGCCCGTCATCGACAGCGACGGCACAAGCCGCAGGAACATGGGCCGCGCATAGAAGGGCAGGCGCGGCGCGATATGTGCGCGGAACAGCGCGGAATCGAAGCCGTCCGTTGCTTCCAGCGCCGCCATGCCGGCGCGGCCTTCCGCGCCGGGCACCGCGACCCCATAGACGGCGGCGGCATTCACGCAGGGCGCCGAACCCAGCACGCCCGCCACTTCGGCGGTGGCGACATTCTCGCCTTTCCAGCGGAACGTGTCGCCCATGCGGTCCACGAAATAGAAAAAGCCTTCTTCGTCCTGGCGCATCAGGTCGCCGCTGCGAAACCATGCGTCGCCGCGCGCGAACACATGGCGCAGGATTTTGCGCGCCGTCGCCTGGGCATCGGTATAGCCCTCGAAGCGCGCCGCACCCAGGGTGATCTTGCAGATCGCCTCGCCCGCCTCGCCGCGCGGCGCGGGCACGCAATAGCCGTCAGGCGAGCGGATCGGATGCCCCGTCGCTTCGTCATATTTCACGATGGCGACCGGAAAACCGGGCGCGAGGAAAGCGGGCACCCGCCCGACCGCGCCGGGTTTGCCCTCCATGTTGTAGAGCGAAAAATTGCCTTCGGTGGCGGCATAGAATTCCAGGATGCGCGGAATGCCGAACCGCTCCTGAAACCGCGTCCACACCTGTCCCGACAAGCCGTTGCCGCAAGCCAGCCGCAGCCGGTGCGGTTTTTTCGGTCCGTCGCCCGCCACCAGATAGCGGCACAATTCGCCGATATACTGGAAGATGGTGGCGCCGCTTTCCGTCACATCGTCCCAGAAGCCGCGCGCGGAAAATTTCTCGCGACAGATCGCCGACGCGCCCGACACCAGCGCCGCGCCCGGCGCAGCCACGCCGCCCACGCTGTGATACATGGGCAGGCAGTTATAGATGCGGTCGTCCAGCGTCATTCCCATCATGCCCGCGAACCAGTGGGTCCACAGCATCACCCGGCGATGGCTGACCGGCGCGGCCTTGGGCAGGCCGGTGGTGCCGGAGGTGTAGATCAACAGCGCATTGTCCTCCAGCGTCAGCGCGGGCGCGCGGGGCGGCGCGTCGGAAAAGATCGCGATCAGCCGCCGGAAACTCTCGTCGTGCCGCCACACCAGGGCGCCGCCCGCTTTATTCTCGACTTCCGCCGCCAATTCCTCCGCCACGATGATCAGCCTCGGCGCGGCCAGGTCCAGGCAATGGGCCAGCGCGTCGCCGCGCAAATTCGTGTTGATCAGCGCCGCCACGCCGCCGATGCGGGTGATGCCCGCCCACAGCGCGATGTAATCGGGGCTGCCGTCCAGCATGATGGCGACACAATCGCCCTTGCCGATCCCCTGCGCACGCGCCCAGTTGGCATAGCGCCGGACCCGCGCCGCAAGCTGCGCGTAGCTCAGGTTTTCGCGCGTCCCGTCAAGGGCGGGCCTGTCGCCCAGCTTCGCCTGCTCTTCGATCAAGAGCGGAAAAAGACGCTCCGCATCGTCCTCGATGCGCGCGGTCATGCGAATGGCGCGCAACCAGGCGAGGGATGCGGCGTCGTCCTGGCCGGAAGCGCAAAAGGCTGTGGTCGTCATGTCTCAATTCGAAACGTGCGGGGGTCCTGCCTCACACTTTAACGGCAGCGAATGGAGAGCGCGTTAACGCGATGCAATATGAGCGGCAACGAGGTTTCATTCATCTCCCCCCACTACTCTCGCGGTCTTCAGCACAAGGTTGGTCATGCGGGTCGAGCAAT
>JAFIHO010000343.1 GCA_017849395.1 Hyphomicrobiales bacterium | reverse complement strand
TTGAACCGCGGATATTTATCGCCGCCAGGATCGCTGTCCTCTATGGCGCGCAACTCCTGGCCCAGCGCAGCCAGCCCCCTGTCCAGGGCCGCCGCCATCAGGCCAGGCACGTCATAGGCGGCATAGTCGCTGGCCAGCGCCAGAAACCCGTCCGACGCCAGAAGCAGATGTTCGCCCGGCGCGGCATGCAGTGTGAAACGGGTGGCATGGGGCGCCGCCGTCACCTCGGGGCTGAACAGCCAGTAATTGCCGGAATTGACGAAATCGCGCGCCTTGCGCAATTGCTGAATGAAATCACCGCGGCTCAGCGCATTGGCGGGCGAGACCTGCTTCGCCTTCGCCAAGGCGCGGGCGCGGCCAGCCTCGGCGGCACGCTTGGCCATGGTTTCGCCGATGGTCTGTACACCTTTTTCGCCGGACAGAAGCGCACCACAATCGCCATACCACAGCATCTCGAACGCGTCCTCCCATTCCGCCACCAGCATCATGGAGGCGCAGGGCATTTCCCATTGCGCGTCAGGAGGGCGGCGGCGCAGGCCCTTGAAGGATTCTTCGGCATCGCCAAGCGCATTGCGCAGCGCCTTGCGCGGACTGTTGCCGTTCTGGATGTGCGACAGCAGGCGGCGGCTGCCGAAATGCGCGATCCAGGCGGCATCGCTGGAGCCGGGCATCAGCATATCGCCAAGCGGCGTCGCGCCATCGAACACCACAGCCGCGCCGCCCGCATGACCAAACGCGTCTTCGTTGGGCTTCATCGGATCGCCCGGAAGCGACAGGCTGTCCACAAGCTGCAAAGCCATCACAATTCCGCCTGTATGATCGCCTTGAGCCGTTCGGAAAGCGCGAATTCATCCGCCGCGAAATCGCAATCCACCCACCAGTCCTCGACCTCGGCCAGGATGCGGCCAACCAAAGGGCCTTCTGGCACGCCCGCCAGCATCACCTCGCGGCCGGTGAGCGGAAAGCGGGGCCGTTCCCAGGCATCGCCCATCGCGAGCAACATGCGCCACTGGATCGCGGCGGCGCCCCGGGGCGCGCCGGACCATTTGAGGAGCACCCGGTCGCGGAAGGCGGGCGCGCCGATGCGGTAGAGAAGTTTGCGCACCTCGCGCACCGACAGATAGGACACGATGCGGTCGCTGCCGGTATTGCCCGCATCCGCCAGCGCGGTGACAAGACGGGCGCGCGCGGCATTGGAGAGCCTGAGCCGCTCCGCCGTCTCCTCCGCGATCTTCGTATCGTCAGGCAACAGCGCGGCCAGCCGCAGCAGCGGATCGGCGGCGAAGAAATTGTCGCGCTCGATCTCCGTAAGCTTTTCCAGGCGCGGCACATTGAGCGCGCCCGGAAGCAGTTCGGGGAGGATGCCTGCGGCCGCCATCACCCGCAGCACCCCTCCCGGCGCGGGCGCTTCCACCAGGCGCAACAACTCCTTGGCAATGCGTTCGCCCGACAATTTCGCCAGGTAGCTCCGCGCGTCCGCACTGGCGCGCAGGCCTTCGGCGTCGATATCGCCCTTGCCGTACCAGGCATGGAAGCGGAAAAGGCGCAGAATGCGCAGATAGTCCTCGGCGATACGGGTGGCCGCATCGCCCATGAAGCGCACCCTGCCCGCGATCAGATCTTCCACCCCGGTCGCGTAATCGAAGATTTCGCCGTCCGCGTCCGCGTAGAGCGCGTTGATGGTGAAATCGCGGCGAAACGCATCTTCCGACCAGTCGCTTGTGTAAGCAATCACCGCATGGCGGCCATCGGTCTCGACATCGCGGCGCAGGCTGGTGATCTCGAAGGCGCGGCTGCCGATTATCGCGGTGACGGTGCCGTGGTCGATGCCAGTGGGGACGACCTTGATTCCCGCAGCCATCAGCCGCGCCTGCGCCTGTTCGGGGCGCAGCGGAACGGCGATGTCTATATCGGCGACCGACGTACCCAGCAAGGCATTGCGCACCGCGCCCCCGACGAAGCGCGCCTCACCCAGCGCGGCCATCACCGTCCGGGTTTCCGGCGCAATCATCCAGGGATGTCGGGCGGGATCGAGTTTCATGGCGGAACTTCTATACCGCCAATGGTGAATTGTCCCGCGCTGCGGCCTTAACACATTCGCCCTTCATTGAATCTTGCTCGCATCTGTGCGGGGCTATGGATGCCGATCAACCCCCTTATGCGGTGGGGTGAGATCGGGCCGCGTGGGATTCGCGCGCAGGACTTCGCTTCAAGGGGAGAATGGTTCTTTAAGTCTGTCAGCGAGGTTCACCACAATGGCGGCGGTGGCGCCCCAGATTTCGTGCGCGCCATAGGTGATGCTGTAAAAACTTCTTTGGCGGCCCGCGAACTCGCGCGTCCGGCGCTGGCGGTTGGCGGGATCGGCGAGGAAGGAAAGAGGGACCTCGAAAATCTCTGCCACCTCCGCCTCGTTGCGCGCCAAGGCGAAGCCGTCAGACAGAACCCCGACCACGGGCTGGATGTCGAACCCCGTGCCGGTGAGGTAGCGGTCGAGATAACCCGCGACCGTGACAAAGGACGGATCGATGCCGGTCTCCTCCATCGTCTCGCGCAAGGCGGTCTCGACGGGGGTGAGATCGGACGGGTCCGTCCGGCCACCGGGAAAACTGACCTGGCCGCTATGGCGGGCAAGGCGCTCGGTGCGGCGGGTAAACAGCAGCGTGGGCCCGCCCAAAGAGACATCGCGCGCGATAACCGGGATCAGCACCGCCGCACGCATCGCCGCCAGCGCCTCGATGGGCGCATGATTGTCCGTGAGATGATAATCGTCATGCAGGGTTCGGTCCGGTGGTTCGGCCAGAAGCCGGGGCCGGAACTGATCGACCAGGCTCATGCCGTTCCCAGCGGGAAGAAGACCCCGCCGCTCCATACCCCAAGCACGCCATCCCGCAACACCGCCAGATCGGCGAGCTGGTAATGAACCGCGCGGCTGATCTTCGCCTCCAGACCGCGCCGGACATGAATATAAGGAATGCCGTCGCTCACGCGCAGACCATGATCCGGCCCCAGGATCACGCGGTTCCCGACATTGGTGGTCAATGTCAGCGTCTGACCCGCCCCCTCGCCGTCATGGTCCAGCAGCACCGCCAGGAAAGGCGCGTCATCCACCGCGATGGAGAGTTTTTCCGCCGGGGACACTAGTACAAAGCCCTCTTCATCCTTGCGCAGCACGCTGGCGAACAATTGCACCAGTTCCTTGCGGCCAATGGGCGAGCCCTGATGGAACCAGGTACCGTCGCGCGCGATCCGCATATTGCTGTCGCCGCAATGGGGCGGATGCCATCGTTCCACCGGGGGCAGGTCCCGGCCTTGCGGAATTCGCGGAAAAAGTCGCCCGCCGTCATGTCGCCATAGTCCGGCTTAGTCTCTTAATACATAGACACCGAAGGCTTTTCGGGTTGCGCCCGGGGACTGACGGTGCAACATAAGTTTTCACCCGGCAAGCTGGCCCCGGGCGGGGCCGCGAGATTGGCATAATGACCACCGAAATCCTCAGCGAACGCGACGCCCCGGCCCGGCTGAACGCCGCCTCCCAGACATTCGGCAAGGTACGTGCCGGTCTGAATGCCGTGATCTTCGGCCAGGCCGAGGTGATCGAGCAGACGCTCATCACCCTGCTGGCAGGCGGTCATGGGCTTCTCATCGGCGTGCCGGGCCTGGCCAAGACCAAGCTGGTGGATACGCTGGGCACGGTGCTGGGCATGGACACCAGCCGGGTTCAGTTCACGCCCGACCTGATGCCCAGCGACATCACCGGATCGGAAGTGATGGAGGAAAGCGCGGGCGGCGAGCGCGCCTTCCGATTTATCCGCGGCCCGGTCTTCACCCAGCTTCTGATGGCGGACGAGATCAACCGCGCCAGCCCCCGCACCCAGTCGGCGCTGCTGCAGGCCATGCAGGAGCGGCATGTGACGGTGGCGGGCGCCCGCCATGACCTGCCCCGCCTGTTTCATGTGCTGGCGACACAGAATCCACTGGAGCAGGAAGGCACTTATCCTCTGCCGGAAGCGCAGCTCGACCGGTTCCTGCTGCAGATCGATGTCGGCTATCCCGATCTGGATGCCGAGCGCCAGATGCTGCTGGCCACTACCATCGGCGAGGAGAGAAAGCCGATGCGGGTTTGCGGGCCGGAAGAATTGCTGGAGGCGCAGGCGCTGGTGCGCCGCGTTCCGGTGGGCGAGAAGGTTGTCGACTCCATCCTGACTTTGGTTCGTGCAGCGCGGCCCGATTCCGATCACGACAGCGGATTGAAAGGCATGATCGCCTGGGGACCGGGGCCCCGCGCAAGCCAGGCACTGATGCTGGCGGTGCGCGCGCGTGCGCTGCTGGACGGGCGTTATGCGCCTTCGACCGACGATGTCGTGGCGCTGGCGGCGCCGGTGCTGCGCCATCGCATGGCGCTGAATTTCTCCGCCCGCGCCGAGGGCGCCACCACGGCAAGCGTCATCGAGCGCCTCTGCCGGAGTCTGTTTTGAATTTCGCAACCCTTCAGCATGAAGCCGACGGACTTTCGGCGGGCCTGCCGCCGCTGATGGTCGAGGCCGACCATCTGGCCGCTTCGGTATCGCTGGGGGTGCATGGGCGCAAGCGCGCCGGCATGGGCGAAAGCTTCTGGCAATTCCGCCGCTATGGCCAGCACGATGCCTCCAGTGCCATCGACTGGCGCGCCTCCGCCAAGTCGCAGCATCTGTTCGTGCGCGAACGGGAATGGGAAGCGGCCCAGACCGTGTGGTTCTGGCGCGACGCGTCGGCCAACATGCGGTTCGGAAAGCCCATCGAGAAACGCGCCCGCGCCGAACTGTTGCTGCTGGCGCTGGCCGCACTGCTGGTGCGCGGCGGCGAGCGCGTTGGCTTCATCGGCATGGAAGGTGCGCCCGCCGCCTCTCGCATGGCGCTGACCCGCATTGGACGGGCCCTCTTCGGAAAAAACCCCGAGGCGGCGCTGCCGCCGATGGCGAAGATGGCGCGCGGCAGCCATTTCGTCTGGTTCAGCGACTTCCTGGACGAAGGCGTGGAGGAAACCATGCAACGGCTGGCGCATCAGGGCCTGAAGGGCCATCTGGTGCGGATCATCGATCCGGCGGAAGAGGATTTTCCCTATGAAGGCCGCCTGCGCTTCGAGGCGGCCATGGGCGGCGAAAGCGAAATCTTTGGCCGGGCCGAGAAGGTGCGCGACACCTATCGCGCACGTTTCGTGGCCCATGGCGAGAAAATCGCACAGGCGGCGATGAAGCTGGGCTGGACCTGCACCGCCCATCGCACTGATCATGCGCCGCAGCGCGCGCTGATCGGGTTGCATGGCGCCATTGGCGGCCTTTAGCGCTTCATGGCATTCCTGTCGCAACTTTCCTTCGGCGCACCCCTGGTCCTGGGGGCGCTTGTCGTGCTGCCGGTGCTGTACTGGCTGCTGCGCGTCACGCCGCCCCTGCCGAAACGCGTCCCCTTTCCGCCGCTGCGGCTGCTGAAGCAACTGCCGGACGAGGAACAGACGCCTGCCAAGACGCCCTGGTGGCTGCTTCTGCTGCGGCTGATCGCGGCGGCATTGCTGATCTTCGCGCTGGCCGATCCGATGCTGGGACGCAGCCCCCAACTGCCCGGCACCGGCCCGCTGGTGCTGGTGATCGACAATGGCTGGGGCTCCGCAAGGAGCTGGGACCAGCGGCAGGATGCTATCGTTGACCTGCTGCGTGCGGCGGGGGATCGGCCTGTGGTGCTGCTGCCGACCGCCAGTCCCGCGCCCATCGGCCTGCTCAATGCGGCGGAAGCCGCGCGGCTGGCGCGCGAGTTGAGACCCATGCCCTGGCCCGGCGACCGAAACATGGCTGCTGCAACGCTTGCAAAAATGTCTCTCGCGTCACCCGCCATCTATTGGCTGAGTGACGGGCTTGAGGACGGGTCGACCCGCGCCATGGCCGCGGCCCTGAAGCGCAAGGGGCCGCTGACCGTCTATGCGCCGCGCCGCATGGCTTATGGCCTGCTGCCTGTGGTGCGGGATGGAAGCGGTTTCAACCTGACCGCGATCCGGCCGATGGGCGGCACAGCAGAAGATGTGGAAGCGGCCGCCATCGGAGCGCGCGGGGAGACATTGGCTGTGACCACGCTGCATTTCGCAGCCGACACCAACCGCGCCAAGGGCCATATCGCGCTGCCTCTGGATGTGCGCAACCAGACCGCACGGCTGGAGTTGCTGGGCGAGGACACGGCGGGCGCGGTGCAGTTGCTGGACAGCGGCTCGCTGCAAAGGCGGGCCGGGCTGGTGGCAGCGGCGGAGGGCGAAGCGCAGCCGCTGCTGTCGGATGTCTATTATATCGAGCGAGCCCTTCAGCCTTTCGCGGAAGTAGACAAGGGCACCATCTCCGCCCTGCTGGCACGGCATGTCACGGTGCTGATGCTGGCCGATGTCGGCCGCATTCCCGGCGCGGACATGGAGAAGGTGTCGCGCTTCGTTTCGGATGGTGGGGTGCTGATCCGTTTCGCGGGCGACCGCATGACGGGCGGGGCGGATTCGCTGGTGCCGGTGCCGCTACGGGTGGGCGGGCGTTATCTGGGCAGCGCCATGTCCTGGGCCGCGCCACAGCATCCCGCGCCTTTCACCGACGCCAGCCCGTTCAACGGTCTTTCCATTCCCAATGAAGTCACGGTGTCGCGGCAAATCCTGGCCGAGCCGTCTTCCGAACTGTCCGACCGCGCCTGGGCGCGGCTGGCGGATGGAACACCGCTCATCACCGCGCGCCAGATGGGACAGGGCTGGATCGTTCTATTCCACATCACCGCCAGTCCCGCCTGGTCCACCCTGCCCCTGTCGGGTCTTTATGTGGACATGCTGAAACGGCTGCTGGCGCTGGCGGCGGGCACGCCCCCCAGCGATCTGGCCGGACTGACCAGCCTGCCGCCCGTGTCGCAACTGGATGGCTTCGGCCGCACCATGCCGCCCGCCGCCGAGGTGCAGCCCATCGCGGCGAAGGATTTCGCCAGGACAGAGATTTCGCCGCGCCATCCGCCCGGCCTGTATGGCGCGCATGGCGTGGAGAATGCCCTGAACATATTGAAGGCGAACGACACGCTGCTGCCGATGCAGGATGTCGGCCAAACCTTGCAATCCTATGGCGCATTGCGGACACGGGCGCTGCAGCCCTGGCTGCTGGCTGCCGGCGCGGGGCTGTTGCTGCTCGACGCGCTGCTGGCGCTTTTGCTGCGCGGCTTCATTCCCCGGATGGGTGCGCGCGGGCTGGCGGGCGGCGCAGCGGTGGCGCTTCTGGCGCTGATGGCGGCGCCGCAGGCGCGCGCCGACGATGCGCTGGCGATGAAAGCGGCGCTCAGCACGCGGCTGGCCTATGTGCGGACCGGGCTGGCCGATGTCGATACGACCAGCGAGCAGGGCCTGACCGGTCTGGGATATGCGCTGCGCGCCCGAACCTCTTACGAACCGATGGAGCCGGTGGGGGTGGATCTGGCGCGGGACGATCTGTCCTACTTTCCCCTGCTCTACTGGCCGATGGATCCGCGCGAGAAGAATTTGTCGCCCGCCGTGTTGACGAAAGTTACCGACTATATGCGCCAGGGCGGCACCATCCTGTTCGACACGCGCGACCTGACGCTTGGCGCGGTGCGCGGTGCGGGTTCGCCCGGCGAGCAGACCTTGCGGCGGCTGACGCAAGGTCTGGACATGCCGAGGCTGGAGCCAGTGCCGGGCGACCATGTGCTGACCAAGGCCTTTTACATCCTGCGCGACTTTCCCGGCCGCTGGCAGGGCGGACAGGTTTGGGTCGAGGCGTTGCCGCCTTCCAAGCCGGGCGATGCACCCGCACGCGGCGGCGATGGCGTTTCGCCAGTGATCGTGGGCGGCAATGACTGGGCGGCGGCCTGGGCAGTGGACCGTACCGGCCGCTTTGTCAGTGAAGTGGTGCCGGGCGGAGAGATGCAGCGCGAACTGGCCTTCCGCTTCGGCATCAATCTGGTGATGTACGCGCTGACCGGCAACTATAAGACTGATCAGGTTCATGCCCCCGCCTTGCTGGAGCGGATGGGCCGATGAATCTGCTGGGCATCAATCTTTCGGGCGTTCATGTCGCTTTTTCGCCCGCGATTCCGCCTGGGCTGCTGGCGGCTCTAATCGCGCTGGCGGCACTGGTAACGCTTTACAGCCTGGTGATGCGGGCGCGCGGCGCACTGGCGCGGGGGCTCGCCTTCGCCATCCTGCTGGCCTGGCTGGCGGGGCCGCTGCTGGTGCGCGAGAAGCATGCGCCCTTGCAGGATGTGGCAGTGATCGTTACCGACCGCTCCCAGAGCATGAGCATCGGCGAACGCGCCAAGCAGGCCGAAGCAGCACGCCAGGCCGTGAAGCGCGCGCTGGCGGCACAGCCCAACCTGATCGTGCGGGAAACATCCGTCGCCACCACCGCGACCGGCGAGGACAATGGTACCCAGGCCTTTGCCGCGCTGAACGCCGCCATCGCCGATGTGCCGCCGAACCGGGTGGCGGGCGCGATTCTCATCACCGACGGGCAGGTGCATGACGCGCCTGCTGCCAACCACATGACCTTGAAGGCGCCGCTGCAAGTGCTGGTGGCCGGAACGCGCAACGAAAAGGACCGCAAGCTGACGGTGCTGAATGCAGCGCGCTTCGCCATTGTCGGCAACCGGGCGCAGATGCGCGTGCGGGTCGAGGATCTGGGCGGCGAGAACAGCGGCACCGCAGATATCGCCATTCGCATCGATGGGCGGGCCATGGGCCGCCGCACCGTGCCGCTGGGCAAGGACACCTACATCTCCGTGCCGGTGGCGCATGAGGGCGAGAATATCGTGGAACTGGCGGCGGGCCCTGGCCCCGCGGAGCTGACCCTGCAAAACAATCATGCTGTGGTGACCATGTCGGGTATCCGCGACCGGCTGCGGGTGCTGCTGGTGTCGGGCGAGCCTCATGCGGGTGAAAGGGTATGGCGCAATCTGCTGAAGGCGGACCCGTCGGTCGATCTGATTCACTTCACCATCCTGCGCCCGCCGGACAAGCAGGACGGCACGCCAATCACCGAATTGTCGCTGATCGCCTTTCCCACCCGCGAATTGTTCAGCGAGAAGCTGACCAGCTTCGATCTGGTGATCTTCGACCGCTACCGCGAGCGGGGCATTCTGCCGCTGGCCTATTTCGAGAATATCGCCAATTACGTGCAGGATGGCGGCGCGCTGCTGGTGGCGTCGGGGCCGGAATTTGCCAGCATGGAGAGCGTGTTCCGCACGCCCCTGGCCGCCGTGCTGCCCGCCCAGCCGACCGGCGAGGTGATCGACAGGGGCTTCAAGCCGATGGTGACCGGCGACGGGCTGGCCCATCCGGTGACGCATGAACTGCCGGGTCGCAATATCGACAAGACGCCGCCAAGCTGGGGCCGCTGGTTCCGCATGATTGGCACCAACAAGATCGCAGGCCAGACGGTGATGAGCGGGCCCGACAACAAGCCGCTGCTGGTGCTGGAACAGGTGGGCAAGGGCCGGGTGGCGCAGTTGATGAGCGACCAGCCCTGGCTGTGGGCACGGGGCTTCGAGGGTGGCGGGCCGCAAGCGGAATTGCTGCGGCGGCTGGCGCACTGGCTGATGAAGGAGCCGGAACTGGAAGCCGAGGCGCTGTCCGCGGCGATCGTGGACGGGCAAATCCGTGTCGCGCGCCGGACCATGGCGAAGACCACGCCGCCGGTGACTTTGACCATGCCATCGGGTCGGCAACTGACGCTGAATTTGAGTCTCACCGAACCAGGCCTGTGGCGTGCGGCGGCGAAAGCGGATGAACTGGGCCTCTACCGGTTGACGGACGGCAAGCTTTCGACCGTCACGGCGGCCGGGCCGCTGAACCCCAAGGAAGTGGCCGACATGCGCGCCACGGGCGATGTGCTGGCGCCCGTGGCGGCGGCGAGCGGCGGATCGGTGCATTGGCTGGCCGATGGCATGCCCGGCGTGCAGCGCGTGGGCCCGGATGACGACGCCTATGGCTCCAACTGGATCGGGCTGCGCAGCAATGGTGCCTATCGCGTGACGCAACTGGAACAGCAACCACTGTTGCCGCAATGGCTGGCACTGGTGCTGATATTGGGATCGCTGTTGCTCGCATGGCGGCTGGAAGGCCGGTAAACGCTCCTACCAGAAAGGTGGACAGGAGGGCGTGATGAGGGGCGGCCAAGTCCGCAACGTGCCGGTGGGAAGCTTGGTGGGACAAATGAGCGGCCGAATCTGGCGCGACAATTCAAAGCGCACCTGGTTGGGAACGCCATTGGCGGTGATCTTGTAGCGAACCAATGTAAGCAACGATACGGCGATGCCCAATGCCGCAAGCGAGGCCATCAGCATTGTCTTTGAACGGCGGGGCGGGCTTTCTGTCAGGCTTTTCAAACCGACTAGGGCAGCAACGCCCAGCGCCCCCCATAGATCGATGGTGTAACGCAAAGTGAGGGACGAGAAGCTGAGAACCAGCAATGCTCCCAATGTCTGTCCCATCAGCAGGATGACAGGGACACTCGCAAGACGGCGGGACCTTATGAGGGCGATGCAGCCGTAACCCGCCAGCAGAAAGGCATGGGGCGACGCCAGCAGAATGGGAATGCGCGGGCCCTCCACGATGCCATAATTACGGTCGATATAGGCGGCGAACTGTTCTTTCATCGGCAAGCCCGACAGATAGTAGAAGCTGCTGAACGGAATCCGGCTGGGGGACAGCACGCCCCGTTCGCGCATGACTTCGATCTGATGGCTGCTCGCAGCGATGATTTGCTTGTCCATGCGCGCGAATACCAGCGGATCGCCCCAGCGCGCCTGGTTCACGGTTGCGGCCGCGGCGAGACCCGCAATCGCCAGCGCGATGGCGGGAATGCAATGACGCCACGCGGTGACATTTCCGAGCGCCATCAGGATAAAAATCGAGAGCGCGGCATACAAACCCATGCCCGCCGGAGCACGCGTCAACAGCGTTAAACCCGCAAGCAGCGCAAGCACGGCAAGGTTGCGGTCTTGCGGCCAGTGTCCTGCAGCCCCGGCCTTGAGAGCGAACAGATTGAAAAGCGCGGCCAACGCGGCGCCCCAGAATTCCGGCTCATGAAAGATCCAGGCCGAGGACAGAAGATATATCTGTGGCCCGCTATAAAGCAGGGACACGATCCAGATCGTGGACAATCGCGATTTTTCCGCCGTCTCGATGACAAGGCCGGCGATGCGGATATTGGCCCAGACGAAAATCCCGAGCGCCAAAAGGCAGGAAATGCGCGCGACCTGAAGACCGCCGCCGCCCAGCAGCACCAGCGGCAGGCGCAATAGCGCCGGAAAGATGCCGAAATAGGCGTAGACCTTCCCGTCGATGCCAAAGCCCTCTCCGCGAATGAGGCGCGGATCGCTGCTGAAGTCCCAATGCGTCAGCCGCAGGGCCATGTCGTTGAACACGAGGCCATATTGTTCTGCCGCAAATGGATTGAAATCGAAGTTGGTCAGCAGCGCGGCAGCGGGCAGGACGTAGAGTGTCAGCAACAGCAGGTCATTCGCGCGCGCGTGAGCGCGAATGGATCGCCCCAAACGACCGAGACATCCCATGCATGCCCCCCGTCACCCGAGAGGCCAGAGTGGCATTTAATCCAGTGCAGCGCCATCGGCGCAGACAGGGTGGTCGATGCGGGCCCGGCGCACCTGGCCGGAGAGATTGAGCAGGCTGCCGGATTGCAGCGACAGGCCCAGGATGCGTTTCGGATCGACCGGGCCGGGGAATTTCATCCGGCCGGGCGGCAAACGCGAGAAGCCGACTTTCGCATAATAAGGCTCATCACCCACCAGCAGGATCGCCGGCCAGGGGCCACGATGTGCGGCCGCGATGCCCGCCTGCATCAGCGCGATGCCAATGCCACGGCCGCGCTGGCCCGGCTGCACCGCTAATGGACCCAGCAACAGCAATTCCTCCCCACCGATGCGGATGGGCCAGAACCGCACCGAACCGCGCAGCACGCCGTCTTCCACCGCGACGAAGTTCAGCGCCGCGACAGGATCGACACCCTCGCGCAGCCGATAGGCCGATTTGGCGAAACGGCCGGGACCGAAACTGTCGGCATTGAGGGCTTCGATGAGCGCCGTATCCTCCGGGCTTTCGAGCCGGATGGTCCATGTCGAGGGCAAAGGCGCGGCGGCGGACATCACAGGCATGGCAATAGGAAGCGGATCGCCTTCCGCTAATCGCAGGGGCGGCAAAAGGCAAGCATTGCGCGGCGATTTACCAGAACTGTGACGGGGTTGCCGCGCTGGAAAGTTCCTGGAGCCGCCGCAAGGTGGAGGGCACCGTATCCGGCGGTGGAGCGGCAGGATTGGCGTAAAGGATTTCGCGGACTTCCAGGTTCGGTTTGAAGGCGATCCGGGCGCCAGTGATGCGATAGAGCGATACAAGATGGGTGGCGAGGCCAGCCTTGCCGGTATAGAGGCCGAAGAAGGCCACTTCGCCGCCGCTGATATTAAGTTCCTCTTCCAGTTCGCGGCGCACCGCTATGTCCGGCGGTTCGCCGTGTCCGCCCCCCCCACCCGGCAGACGCCAGCCCGGCATGTAGGTCTGGCGCACCAGCCGCACCCGCCCCTGTTCGTCGGTCACTGCGCCCGCCACCCCGAAACAGACCGGACGCAGCAGCGATTTGAAGCTGATGGTCAAGGCAAACGCCCCGCGCCGTCCGCGATCCCTTAACAAAGCGTCAATTCTCCGGTGTTCGAAACCGTTCTTAGCACGTCGTGCCGGTAAATGGCGCGCGGTTCACGCGTCCTTAAAGCCCCATCGTCAAGACTGCGGAGCATCGGCCAGGAAAAGTGTGAAGCGCCCGAAGGGCGTAAAGCGGTTTTCCGTCCGGCCGTGCGACCCAAAGAGATTTGCAAGGTCCATGCTTCAAATCGGCGGCATCGTTGTTCTGTTCGGCTGCGTGTTCGGCGGCTATCTGATGACCGGCGGCTCGCTGGACGTGGTGATCGAGGCCGCGCCGCACGAGCTTCTAACCATTTTCGGCGCCGCCGTAGCTGCGATGCTGATCGCGGGCTCGATGTACAATCTGAAGAAGACCATGGGCTCGCTGGGCCAGGTGATTTCCGGGCCGAAATGGAAGGGCAGCGACTATACCGATCTTCTGTGCCTCTTGTTCCTGCTGACCAAGACCATGAAGTCCAAGGGCATGATCTCGCTGGAAGCGCATATCGAGAAGCCCGAGGAATCCTCGATCTTCAAGCGCTATCCCAAGATCATGAAGGATCATTTCGCGCTGGATTTCATCTGCGACACGCTGCGCATGATGACCATGAGCCTGGAAGACCCCCACCAGGTCGAAACCGCGATGGAAAAGCAGCTTGAGAAGCACCATCACGAGGCCCTGGCGGGCGCCAACGCGCTGCAGGCCATGGCCGACGGGCTTCCGGCGCTGGGCATTGTGGCCGCGGTCTTGGGCGTCATCAAGACCATGGGTGCGATCTCAGAACCACCCGAAGTGCTGGGCGAGATGATCGGTTCGGCGCTGGTCGGTACCTTCCTGGGCGTGTTCCTGGCCTATGGCATGGTCGGCCCGATGGGCACGCGCCTGAAGGCGGTGATCGACGAGGACGGGCTGTTCTATCACGTCATCCGCGACATCCTGGTAGCGCATCTGCATGGCAATGCGGCGCAGGTGTCGGTGGAAATCGGGCGCGGCAGCGTGCCCAGCGAAGTCCAGCCCAGCTTTGCGGAACTGGAAGCGGCGATCCAGGCGATCCCGCCCGAATAAACTACCGGCTGGCCAGAGCCAGGCGCTGTTCGCCCAGGGCCACGAAGAAGATCGTCAGCGCCCCCGCCATGACGCCAAGCGGTACCGCCGTGATGGCATCCATGTCGGTGCCGAAGGCGATGATCGACGTCACCAGTATGCCTGTCATCTGCGCCGCCGTTTTCGGCATGGGGACCCCTTTTGCAGGAGCCCAGCTTAAGCGGACCGGCGCCGGATTGAAGCGTAAAGTTAAGGGACGGTTAACGCCGCCCGGCGGTTTTTAGGGACCTATGATGGGGAAGCCGCCTTCGGTCAGGCGGCGGCGGATGTCGTCGGCATGGGCGGCGTCGCGCGCCTCGATCACCAGGCCCAGGGTCGCGCCCTTGGCGGGCGTGCCTGCCATCATGCGGTTGTGGGAGACTTCCAGGATATTGCCGCCCGCCTCGCCCACGATGGTCGCCACCCGCGCGAGCTGGCCGGGGCGGTCCTCGATCTGGAGTTCCAGCGTCAGGATGCGGCCCTCGCGCGCCAGTTCGCGCAGGATCATGTTGGATAGCAGCCGCATGTCGATATTGCCGCCCGACATGACGACCCCCACCTTGCGGCCCGCGAACAGGCTTTGGTTTGCCAGCAGGGCGGCGAAGGCGGCGGCGGCCGCGCCTTCGATCACTGTCTTTTCGATCTCCAGGATCATGGCCAGCGCATGTTCGATCAGCGCCTCGGGCACCGCGAAAATGTCGGCGACATGCCGGCGCACAATCTGGCCGGTCAGCGCGCCGGGCTGCTTGACCGCGATGCCTTCCGCGATGGTCTGGCCCGGCGGCGTATGGCTGACGGGCTCGCCATGCAGCAGCTGGCGCATGGCGGGATAAAGTTCGGTCTGCGCGCCATAGATGGCGATATCCGGATTGACGCCCTTTGCCGCGATGGCGACGCCGGAGATGAGGCCGCCGCCCCCCACCGGCGCGATGATGGTGTCGAGGTCGGGAAAATCCTCCAGCATCTCCAGCGCCAAGGTGCCCTGGCCCGCGATCACCAGCGGATCGTCGAAGGGATGCACGAACACCTTGCCGTCGCGCTGTTCGATGGCGCGGGCGCGGGCGGTGGCTTCATTGAGGCTGGCGCCTTCCAGCAGGACTTCGGCACCGAAATCATGGGTGTATTTGACCTTGGTGAAGGGCGTGCCTTCGGGCATCACGATGGTGGCGGGGATGCCCAGCCGCCCGGCGTGATAGGCGACCCCCTGGGCATGGTTGCCCGCGCTCATCGCCACGACGCCGCGCCTGCGTTCGTCGGGCGTGAGGGACAGCAGGCGGTTCAGCGCGCCGCGTTCCTTGAAGGAAGCGGTGAATTGCCGGTTCTCGAATTTCAGATGCACCTTGCAGCCCGCTATGTCGGACAGGGTGCGCGAATGGCGGGTGGGCGTGCGCACGATGCTGTCGCCAATGGCGGCAGCGGCGGCGCGGATATCGGCAAGGGTTATGGGGAGGGTCATGTCAGGCAACGGACCGAGTCTTGGCGGGGCGATGCCATAATAGAGCTGCAAGGGGTTGAACAGCGTGGTCGTTCCCGCCGTAGATAGGCTTTTGCCTATCCACCACCCCACGCGCGGGGCAACGGCGTAAAAGCGCAAGCCGAAGGAGGGATAAGGTGCAAAAGCACAAGCAATTGATTTCTGTTTGGCACGGATTCGGGCACCCCCTCCCCCTTGTCCACACCATGGTTTTGCGTCGCGCCGCGGCATTCATGGCCTCAGGATAGAGGCAT
Source organism: Hyphomicrobiales bacterium (assembly GCA_017849395.1). GTDB lineage: Bacteria > Pseudomonadota > Alphaproteobacteria > Micropepsales > Micropepsaceae > Rhizomicrobium. Next base: position 168 of record JAFIHO010000343.1, on the reverse strand, counting down.
GAAGGATCGCGCGCCACGTGGATATCTGGGAGAGAAATCAATGGGAAATGATCTCCCACACTGCCCTGCCGCAGATCAAGTGCAGGGGATTAGCCCCATCCTCAAATTCATCAACGCGACTACCTGAGACGGAACGTGTCGCGTGGGCGCGTCTATTTCCTTTGCCAC
>JAFIHO010000032.1 GCA_017849395.1 Hyphomicrobiales bacterium | reverse complement strand
GGATCATCACATCGGCAGCCACCGCGCGCACCAGACCGGGGCCGACATTCAGCCACACGAACAGCGCCAGCGCCGCCAGCATCAGTTCCACCATGATGCCCGCGGCACCCACCACCATGCGTTCCCATTTGCCCCGGAAGGCGGTGGCGGCGGAGGCGTCGACATAAGGCACGGGATAGAAGACCAGGAACATGAGTCCGATCTCATGCACCTCACCGCCCCAGCGCTTGACGGCATAGGCATGGCCGAACTCATGGATGATCTTCACCACCGGATAGACCGCTGCCATCAGCAGGACATTCTCGATCTGCAACACGCGGTCGCTGACATTGCCAGCCAGCTCGGACCAGTGCACCACGGCCAGAACCAGCGCGATGCCGACTAGCAGACTCCAGGCTGCGAGTCCCCATAGCGAGAAGATGGGCGTCACATAGCGCGCGGTACGGGCCAGGAATTTTTCCGGATCGAACACCGGCACCCGCACGCCCAGCGGCGACATCAGTTTCATGATCAGCTTCTGGCGGCGCAGGCGGCGGCTGCGGCTTTCCAGTTCCGCGATGTCGGCGGCACGATCGCCCTGGATCACATTGGCCTGGTGAAGCTGGGAGACCAGCCCGATCACCTCGCGCTGGGTCGGCATCAGGTCGCCCAGCTTCTTGCAGGCGCTGTCCCAGATGTCCTGCAGGGTGCGGCTGCCATCCATGCGGCCGATCAACTCGTATGCTTCCGGCGTGAAACGGTGGAACTGGCCGGTGATGCGGTCCTGCAGCACATACCAGGTGCGGTCGCGATAGATATGGCGATGGATTTTCGTGTGGCGGCGCAGGCGCAGCTTCAGGTCGGCGACGCGATACCAGGCTGGACTGAACAGCGCGCCGCTCATGTCAGCCGAACAGACCCCAGAGTTTCAGGCGCAGCCATTCTGTGAGGTCGCGCGTCCAGATGCCAAGCAGCCAGCCCCTGCCGGTATCGACCTTGCCGACGCCTTCCATGCCGGGCTGCAACAGCGCGATGTCCTGACCGGAATCGAGCAGCGCCTCGATCACGAAATAGGACGCGCCATTCTGGGCCACGGTCTTGGGCGTGATTTTTTGCACCGTGAAATCATAGGCGGCGGAGGGCAGCGCCGAGAGATGCAGGACACCCTTCTGCCCCACCTTCACCGCGGCAATGCGGCTTTCCTTCACATTGAGATCGACGCGGTAATTGCCCCGCGGCGCGACTGTGAAAAGCACCTCGCCCTTGGTCACCGAACCGCCCAGACGCTGGCTGAGATCGCCACTGACCACCAGCCCGTCGAACGGCGCGCGCAGCGCGGCGCGGGCGATCAGCGCGTCGGTGAGATCGAGATGGGCCTGTGCTTCGTCGCGCTGGGCAGAGTTCACGCTGGTCTGCACCCGGTCGGCGGAGGCAGCGGCGTCCTGATAAAGTCCGCCATAGCGGGACAATTGGCTGAGCCATTTGGCGCGTTCCAGACGCAGGTCGCTGTCGTCCAGAGACGCGATGATCTGCCCCCGGCGTACCCGGTCGCCCGCGCGCAGCGGTGCGTTGCGCACATAGCCGTCGAAGGGCGCGGCCAAGATGCGCTGCTGTTGCGGAGCGAGTGTCGCATCGGCGGAGAGGCTGTCGGTGCCCCGCGCAAACAGCAGGAATGCCAGCAGCAGCGCGCCGAAGCCCAGTCCGATGCGATATTCGATGCGGTCCGGCCGCAGCACGGTATCGGCGAGGCGGCGAGCTTCGTCCCAGACCTTTGCGGGAAGCGGGCGGTCGTTCTGACGCTTCTCCTCCAGCGCGGTAATCGCCAGCGCGGCGAGGCTTTCGATAGTGCGCAATTCACTGTCGGTGAAGGGCTGATTGAGGGGGCGCTCCACCATGAGGGCTCCCACCGGCTCACCTTCCACATAGAGCGGAAGGGTCATGGCCGCGCCCTGCTCCTGCGCTGCCAGCGCATCATGCGCCAGGCGGATGGCGGGGCCGGTGGCCGGTGTCGTAACCGGCTGGCGTTGATCGACCGCTTCGTCCATCGCCGCTTCGATCAGCCGGGTCAGGTTCATGCGCTTGTCGAACTGGCTGGAATGCGACATGTGGCGCACCTTGCATTCGCCCTTTTCGATCAGGCCGAGGCTGACCCTGTCGGCAGCGAAGCGGGTCGCGAGATCGGTGACGAAAGCCATCGCCGCACCTTCGAAGCGCGGTTCCGCCAGCACCGCAGACAGAAGGTCGATGCCATTCTCCAGCGTTTCGACCCGCTCGCGCTCGGCCTGAGCGACATGCCGGGTGAGGATCAGTTCCAGACCCGCCGCACCCCATTGCAACTGGCGCATGACGGGTTGAAGCGCGTCTTCGCCACTGACGCGCACCGCCAGCGCCGCCACCGCCAGAACAGCATCGTCGCGCTTCACAGGATAGGCGATGCCGAAATTCGCGCTGGCGGCATCGGGCGCGGGCAAGGCCATGATGAGGCCCCGCGCATCGCGGCCCGCGCGTTCCGACAATTCCAGCAACAGGCCCGCGCCCGCCGCGTTGGGCCACAGCGCCACGGGAGCGAAGGCTTCGCCTTCCGCTTCCAGCACCAGACCGGCACGGGCCTCCGGCACCTGGCCGCACTGAGCGACCAGCCATTGTTGGGCGGGCGCTTGCGCGCCGTTTTCGTCACCGCGCCCTGAGGCGCCGCGCACCGGCGTGGCGGTAACCTTGCTGTAGTTCATCAACGCGGCCCCGGGCCCGGCATCAGCCGTGCATCACATCGTCCCAGTTCTTGTACCGCCGGGCGCGCAGCTTTTCATCCAGCCGGGCCAGTTTCTCCTTGTCTATGGTTTCCGGCGCGGCTTTGCGGGGGGCGGCCCAGGCGAAAAGTCCGCCCAAAAGGCCGCTGCCAGCCGCCTTGGCCGCCGTCCAGGCATCCTGGGCGGCCGGGTGTGGGGCAGCATGGGAGGCGGACGCATCCTCGGCGGGGACCGGGGCTTCGGGATCGGGCTGGGCCTGGTCGGCAGACTGCTGTTCCAGCAGGGCGAGGCGCTCCGCCGCGGAAACGGGCGCGGCATCACCCACCAAGGTGCCAGCCTGCGCTCCCGGCGCCAAGCCGGCGGCGGACTGCCATTCGGAAGCGCCCTGCACGATGCGCTCGAAGGCGTCCCAGAACTCGTCATAGTCGGTGTTGGGGACGACCGACGGCGCGGCGGCTTCGCCATAGGGCGCCATGAGGCTGGAGAACAGCGCCTGGACCGGCGGCGACAGCACCGGTGCGTTGGCCTGGTTGTTGTAGATGCCGGTCATGGCGACGCGGAGGAAGTCCAGGTCGCCCTGGGCCAGGGTGACCAGCGAAAGAACCTTCTCGACGCTTTCGTCCGGCGACACGATGAAGCGTACGCGGCCATATTCGCCGATCATGATATCGCGAGTGAAGGTGCCGTAGAACAGATCGCTGCCGAAGCCGCCGATCATGTAATTGTTGCCCGCGCCGCCATCCAGGCTGTCATGGCCGCCGGTGAAGAGGTCTGTCGCCTCGATGGTCAGCAGGCCCGGCACGCGTGTCACCTTGCCCGCGTCACCGAAGATGATGTCGTTGCCATCGCCGCCAACCAGCGTGTCGTTGCCGGCGCCGCCGAAGATGACATCGCGGTCGCTACCACCGGTGATGGTGTCGCTGCCGCCGATCAATGGGTTGCCCGTGACGGAGACGGTGGCGCGGCCCGTGGAGTCGCTGGTGATGGTGCCGTCATCGCCGATCATCACCGCTTCACCCGAGACATGGATGATGGTGTCGCTGCCAAAGCCGCCGATGGCCTGGTCCTGGCCCGCGCCCAGCGAGATGGTGTCGTCGCCCGCGGTGCTGCTGTCGGTATCGGTGCTTGTCAGGATGTTGCGGACGCCGTTGATCAGGACCAGGCGCCCATTGTCGCCGGTCACCGTGTCATTACCGGAGCCCGTAACGATCGCATCGCTTCCGAAGCCGCCCAGCACGATGTTGTTGCCGTTGCCCGCGTCGATCCTGTCGTTGCCGCCCAAGGCGGGGACGCTGGTCTGTACGAGACCAAGCAGGCCAGCAGCGGTGTAGCTGACATTTCCGTTGTCGCCCAGGATGACGTCGTTGCCGTTGCCGGTGGTGATGACGTCCGCGCCGACGCCGCCCAGCACGACATTGTCGCCATTGCCAGCGTTGATCGTATCGTTGCCGCCGGTCGCGGCTGTCGTGTCGGTGGTGGCGAAGTTGGTGGGCACGCCCGCGGCGAACAGAAACTCGCCATTGTCGCCCAGGACGAGGTCACGGCCCGCGCCGGTGGTGATGCTGTCCGCGCCGACCCCGCCCAGGACAATATTGTCGCCCTCGCCCGCGTCGATGGTGTCGTTGCCACCCAGTGCGAGATCACTGGTCGCCGCCCGGCTGATGAGTCCGGCAGACGTGTAAGCGATGCTGCCGAAATCACCCAGGATCGTGTCGTTGCCCGCGCCGGCGGTGATACGGTCCGCGCCCGCGCCGCCCAGGATGAAATTGTTGCCTCCGGTGACGGTGATCGTGTCGTCGTCGCCCACCCCTGGATCGCTTGTCTGGGCCAAAGTAAGGATCCCCGCCGCGGAGACAGTCATATTGCCGAAGCCGCCCACGATGACGTTGGCGCCGCTGCCTGTGTTGATCCTGTCCTTGCCGGTTCCGCCCAGCACGACATTGTTGCCCGCGCCCGCGGTGATCGTATCTGCGCCACCCAGCGCCGTGTCGGACGTTGCGGCTCCGGTCAGTACGCCCGCCGTGAAGCTGGCGCTGCCATTGTCGCCCAGGATGAGGCTGTTGCCCGCGCCCGTCGTGATCGTGTCGGCGCCCACGCCGCCCAGAATGATGGCGTTGCCGTCGCCAGCGGTGATCGTGTCGGCGCCGCCATAGGGTTCGCCGGGATCGGTGGTCCGCACGGACACGGCAATGCCGCCCGCCACCAAGATTTCGGCATTGTCGCCAGTGACGATGCTGTTGCCGGGGCCGGTGGTGATGCTGTCCGCGCCGAAGCCGCCCAGCACGATGCTGTTGCCTGCGCCGGTGTCGATCATGTCATCCGCACCCGCATTCAGCGAGGTCGATTCCACTTTGGTGACGTTGCCGGTGGTCAACAAGCGCGGGTCCTGGGCCGGATTGGTGCGCGACTGGGTGATCAAGCCGAAATCGCCGAGGATGATGTTGTTGCCCGTGCCGCCGTGGATGGTGTCCGCTCCGGCGGTCAACACGTCACCTGAGGCGGGGGCGGCTACGGCCGCCATGCTGACCACGGTCAGAACTTGTGCGGCCAGGTCGGCGCGCACGCCGTAGTTCACGTTCAGGCCGTTGTCGCCATAGAGATGATCGTCGCCCGCGCCGCCTGTGATCGCGTCATTGCCGGAACCGCCGAAAATCTGGTCGTTGCCGCCGCCGCCAATCAGCGTGTCGTCGCCCACGCCGCCATAGATCACGATGCCCGCCATGGTGGCGGAGGCATCGATCACATCGTTGCCGGAATGATCGAAGCTGGCGGCAAGGTCGCTGATGACGCCGGGCGGCAGGATATAGGGGCCCCCGTCCTGCGAGGTGTCGCCCAGGATGACAAGCGGGATGTTGCCTGTAGCGCTGCCGATCAGGGTGATATGATCGCCGCCCATCACGCCGGGCGCGATTTGGGTGTTGCCGCCGCCCTGGATGACGGTCAGCGGCAT
>JAFIHO010000342.1 GCA_017849395.1 Hyphomicrobiales bacterium | reverse complement strand
GCATCCGCAACTTGCCCACCGTCATGGTGGAGGAGACACCGCCGTCGACATAAAGAAGATCGTGCAGTCGGCCATCTGAAAACAACCTGCTGTTCAGGACGCCCTGGTCGGAATTGTCACCCACGCCTTCATGCGCCTGCAGAACCATCGCCCCCGCGCCGTCACCGAACAGCACACAGGTAGAGCGATCGTCCCAGTCCAGCAAACGCGACATGGTTTCAGCGCCGATCAGCAAGATCGTGCGCGCCTGCCCGGTACGGATCATGCTGTCCGCGACCGAAAGACCATAAATGAAACCGGAACATACCGCCTGTACGTCGAACGCCGCGCCATGCCCCATGCCCAGCCGCGACTGGATCACGGTCGCGGTTGCCGGAAAAGTCTCATCCGGCGTGGTGGTGGCACAGATGATCATGTCCAGTTCACCGGCGTCGATCCCCGCATCGGCAAGAGCGTCGCGGCTGGCGGCCAGCGCGAGATCCGATGTCTTCTCGCCTTCGCGCGCGATGTGCCGTTGCTTTATGCCTGTGCGCTCGCGAATCCATTCGTCGCTGGTGTCGATCTTTTTCGCGAGATCGTCATTGGTGACGATATTGTCCGGCAGAGCCATGCCGCAACCGATGACACGGGACCGGATCATGTTACCGCCGCGGCTTCCATCGCGGCCTCGATCCCGCTGCGATCCGCGATGATGCGGGCGTTGATGTCCGCCTTCACCATGTCGATCGCGGTGTCGAGGGCGCTGGCGAACCCCATGGCATCGGTGCCGCCATGGCTTTTGACCACGATACCGTTCAGGCCCAGAAAAATTCCTCCGCCGGAAGCGCGTGGATCGAGCTTGCGCCGGAGGGTTGTCAGCGCGCCCCGCGCGATCGTCGCGCCGATACGGCCCAGCAGCGAACGACGCAGGGACTGGCGCAGGAATTGGGCTACCAGTTTCGCGGTGCCTTCTGCTGTCTTCAGCGCGACATTGCCGGTGAAGCCATCGGTAACCACCACGTCCACGGTGCCCTTTGCGATGTCGTCACCCTCGACAAACCCATGAAATGTCATCGGCAGACTCGCGCCACGCAGGACATGGGCCGCCCCCTTTACCGCATCATTGCCCTTCTGCTCCTCGGAACCGACATTGAGCAGCCCCACGCTCGGCCGCTCCAGGCCCAGGATGGCATTAGCGAAAGCGCTGCCCATCACCGCGAAATCGACGAGTTGATCGGCAGTGGCCGAGACATTGGCGCCGCAATCCAGCACCACGGTCTGACCACGCATGGTGGGCCATACCGTCGCGATGGCCGGACGCGAGATACCCTCGATGATTCCGAGCTGGAACATGGCCAGCGCCATCAGCGCGCCGGTATTGCCCGCTGACACGGCGACGTCGGCTTTCTTGTCTTTCACACTCTGGATAGTGTGCCACATGCTGGTGTCGCGGCCCCGGCGCAGCACATGGCCGGGCTTGTCCTCCATAGACACGCGCCCGGGCGCATGACGCACGGTTACCCGGCTCTTCAGCCGGGGGTTCCGCTCCAGTAGAGCGTGCAGTTCGTCTTCCTTGCCATGAAGCAGGAAGTGCACATTGCTGTGCCGTTGGATCGAACGCTGCAGCGCGCTGATAACCACGCCCGGTCCGGCGTCGCCGCCCATTGCATCGATCGAGACTGTCAGTTCGCGAGCCATCGCACCCCTTCCGATTGGCGGGGGTCAGGACTTCGCCTTCACGACTTCGCGGTCGGAATAATGGCCGCAGGATCCGCAAACATGATGCGGACGCTTCGGTTCGCCGCAGTTGGGGCAGTCCGCATGGGCGGCCGCCGTCAGGGCGTGGTGGGACCGACGCATGTTGCGGCGCGACGGGCTGGTTTTTCGCTTTGGGACCGCCATGGCGGGATTCTCCTAAAACACGATGCCGAGAGCGTTAGCCGGTCCAGTATCGCGCGACATTAAACATTCCCGCCAGGCTGGGCAGGCAAAACAGGCGGGGGAGGTAGCAGGAAACGCGCGGGGGTTTCAAGCCAAAAGCCGATCCCTGAAAGGGGTTAAGAACCTGATTTCAGAGCTTTGAGGGCCGCGAAGGGGCTTTCGGGCCGCTCTTCCGGGGGCTCTTTCAGGCCGAATTCCGCCCCCTTGGCCCGGGGATAGGGGTCCAAGGACAGGGCATATTCCTCCAGCACAGGGCGGGCCAGATCATAGTGCGGGCTTTCAATGTCCTCCGGCGGCTCCTCGTCCCCCGTCATATCGACGCTGATGGTCTCTGATTCTGGGGGCTTCGCCCCCCGGCGCGCCGGGCCCGAAAAATGCAGTTCCCGGGTAAAGCGCCGCTCGATCCCGGCCGGAACCGGCTCCAGACTGACCACGCAGGACTGGACGACTTCGGCGGTCAGCGCGATGTCCAACGCGAATTTGGAGGGGGACAGTTTCTTGATCTCAACCCGAACCGAAAATTTCTCGACCGACAGGACACCGGACCAGCGAGCGAGCGCCTCGCATTCGTCTGAAGAGGCCGTGAATTGAACCACATCCCCCGCATGCCCCAGCCGGGCAAGGTTGTAGACATGAGTCAGGGGAAGGCCATCAGTCATGGCTTCTATATAGCGGGCGGCGGGCCGAAATCGAGCCCACGTTCAAGTCTATTGAATTCAAGGCTTTGCCGAGCACTGCTCACGTAAGAGGCGAGCGTCAGCGCCTTTGCGTCCACCGCAGCGCCGCGCCACAGGTTGCGCGCCAGCGCGAGGGCCATCGCTTCATCGTCCTGCGCAGCCTCATAGGCAGCCAGCCGGCCATAGAAAGCGTTGCCCAGCGCCTTGATGCGGTGGCCAATTCCGATGTCGCCAGCCCCCTGCTCCCGCAGCGCCTCGTCGAAGCCGACGAACACCATATTGGTCAATTCCTGGGCCAGGTCGTCCTGCCCCGTCGCCTTTAACCACCTCAGGACCATCCAGGCATGAAGCGCCAGCAGGTCGAAGCGGCCGTCTACCGTATCGGGAACTCCGAGATGCAGAAAAAATACCGGGTCCCGGGCGCGGGCCACCATCCGCTCATAAAGCGCCCGGGCGGCATGCTTGCATTCCCCGGATTTTCGCAACAAATTCAACATGGAAGCTCGCTTTGGATGGCATGGCCTTGAATCCGCCACCTGGCGGGGTTAGCACACCATCCTGGTTGGGTCTTCAAGGTTGGAGCCATGCGGTTTACCAATGTTTTCATTAAAGGCGGAGCCTTGGCCGTCGCTGCGGCGCTGGTCGCCTGCATGCCGGTCATCAGCCAACGGGGCTACCAGCCGGATCGCGAGCTGGAAGGCACCATCAAGGCCGGAAGCGACACCAAAACCACAGTGCAGGAACGGCTGGGCTATGCCTCGACCACCGCCTCCTTCGGCGGCGACAGCTGGTATTATATCTCTCAGGTCGAAAAACAGGTCGCTTTTTTTCATCCCACCGTGCTGTCGCGGCAAATCCTGGCGGTGTATTTCGACAAGGACGGCAAGGTTACGGGTCTGCGCCATTTCACCCTGAAGGACGGGCATGTTGTTGCCTTCGAGACGCGCGAAACGCCGACGCGCGGACGCGAGATGACCTTCCTGCAGCAGTTGATGAACGCCACCCCAGGTTCGTCCGCGCAACCGATCCAGCAGACCAATCCGGGTAATGGCGGTGGCCCCACAAACGGCGGCGGTATTCCCTGATTGTCTCCCATTGGCGGCTTCGCCACGCGGGAAGGCCGGGATATGCTGAAAAAGAAAAGCACGGGCGTTTCCACCCGCGCTTTTTGCTTGAGGATCGATGTCAGCCCATATGGGCGAGCGTGGCGAGCAGAAGCAGAGCCACGATGTTGGTGATCTTGATCATCGGATTGACCGCAGGACCCGCGGTGTCCTTGTAGGGGTGGCTGGGGGTGTCGCCGGTCACCGCGGCCTTGTGGTCATCGCTGCCATTGCCGCCGTGATGGCCATCCTCGATGTACTTTTTGGCATTGTCCCAAGCACCGCCGCCTGAGGTCATTGAGATCGCGACGAACAGGCCGGTCACGATCACGCCCATCAGCATCGCGCCCAGCGCGTTGAATGCGCTGGTTTTGCCCGCTATGGCGTTGACAACCCCAAACAATACGATCGGCGAGAAGACCGGCAGGATGGAGGGGATCACCATCTCCTTGATCGCGGCGCGGGTCAGGAGGTCCACGGCGCGGGCGTAGTTCGGCTTCTGCGTGCCTTGCATGATACCTGGCATTTCCTTGAATTGCCTGCGTACCTCCTCGACAACCGAGCTTGCCGCGCGGCCGACTGCGGTCATGGCGATGCCGCCGAACAGGTATGGCAGCATGCCGCCGAAGAACAGGCCCACCACGACCCACGGATCAGCCAGGCTGAAGTCCGGCAAGGTCATATTTGCGAAGAACCCCGCACCTTGTTCCGAGAAATATTTCAGGTCCTGCGTATACGCGGCGAACAGCACAAGCGCGCCAAGGCCCGCCGAACCGATCGCGTAGCCCTTGGTCACGGCCTTTGTGGTGTTGCCTACCGCATCAAGCGCGTCGGTGGTCTTGCGCACATCACCTTCCAGCCCGCTCATTTCGGCAATGCCGCCGGCATT
>JAFIHO010000341.1 GCA_017849395.1 Hyphomicrobiales bacterium | reverse complement strand
GGCAGCGCGCCCAGCACGCGGGCGGCATGTTCCGGCTTGATCTTTGACAGCACCACCGAAACGGTCTGCGGATATTCGTTCTTCAGATAATTGGCCAGCACCGTCTCGTTCACGTTTGCCAGCTTGTCCCACATGGTGCGGCCCGCCGGACCGCGGATTTCTTCCATGATCTGGGAGACTTTTTCCTGCGGCATGAATTTGGCGATCAGCCGTTCGGTGGATTCATAGGAACCCATCAGTGAGCCTGTGCCCGACATCTGGCCGACGAAATCCACCAGCAGCTTTTCCACCAGGGTGGACGACACCGAACCCAGGTTGGACATGACCTGCGAGATTTCCTTGACCTCGTCCTCATCCATCATCGGCCAGATCTTGGACGAGTTCTCCTCGCCCAGGGACAGCATGATGATGGCGGCCTTCTCCGCGCCCGAGAGGGAGCGCATATCTTCCTTGACCGCTGTTTTTGCCGCTTTCGCCATCTTTTATGCCGGTTCGTGCAACCAGGTGCGGATGATCGCCAGCGCCTCGTCGGGATGCGAGGAGACGACTTCGCCTACCTTCTTGATGGAGCTTTCGCGCACTTGGCCCTCGATGCGCGACACATCGATCATGCTTTCGCGCGGCGCGGCGAGTGCTGCGGGTGCGCCGCCCTCGGCGGAAGCCGCGCCCTGCGGCGCCTGTCCGGGCGCGGCAAGCGCGCCCTGCACGGGCGACACATTGGCAATGGTGGTGGTCACGTCGGCAGGCGTCAGCGGCGTGAACATGCGCTTGATCATGGGCCGGGCGACGAACAGGCCGATCAGCAGCGCGGTGACGCAGAAGATCGCGGCCTGGATGATCTTGAACCAGTAGCCGGAATCCAGCCCCAGCAGCGGCTCGGGCGCGGGCGTGCCCGCATTGGGATCGGTGATGCGCGCAAAAGGCATGTTGGTGACCTGCACCTGGTCGCCGCGATTCTGGTCGAAGCCCATGGCCGACCGCACGATGTTGGTGATCTGGGTCATCTCCGCCGGGGTGCGCGGCTTGTAGGCGGCGGCGGTGTCGCCGGTTCCGTCCACCACGACCGCAACCGACAGACGCTTGACCTCGCCGCCATCGACGGTGGACGTCTTCACCGTCTTGGAGATCTCGTAATTGGTGGTTTCCTCGGTGCTGCCGGAATTGGATTTCTGACCCTCGCCCGGCGCGGCCTGGGCCTGGCCCGGCAGGGCGTTGGCCACCGACACGGCGTTGCCGTTGCTGGAGGTGTCGCTGGAATTGCGTTCCACCGTCTGTGTCGATCGGACCACCTTGCTGTCGGGATCATAGCTTTCCGCCGTAGTGGTTGTGTGGTTGTAGTTGATGTCGGCCGTCACCTGGGCGCGCACATGGCCCGCGCCCACCACGCTGCCCACGATGGCCTCGATGCGCTGGCGCAGATTCTCCTCATAATCGGAAGTATTCTGGTCCTGGTCGCGGGCGATGGCCTGGGGGCCGGACTTGTCGTCGCCGCCCGCCAGCAGATTGCCGCGATCATCGACAATGGCAACGCGCGCCGGCGTCATGCTGGGCACGGCGGCCGCCACGAGATGCTGGATCGCGCCGACCTGGCCGCGATCCAGGCGGCTGCCGGTCTTGACCACCACAGAAGCGGAAGGTGACTGGTCTTCGCGGGCGAAAACCTGACGCTCGGGCACGACCAGATGGACCCGCGCGCTCTGCACGCCCTCGATGGTCTGGATGGACCGCGCCAACTCGCCTTCCAGGGCGCGGCTGCGGTTGATGTTCTGCACAAAGGCGGTAGTGCCGAACGTGTCGGACTTGTCGAAAATCTCGTAGCCGATCCCGGCGGCGGGCAGGTTGTTCTGCGCCATCGCCATGCGCAGCTTGGTCACCTGGTCGGCAGGGACCAGGATGGTGCCGCCATCCTTGACGTCATACTTGACCGCCATGGAGTCCAGATTGGCGGTCACGGCCGCGGCGTCGCGCGACTCCAGGCCGGAGAACAGCACGGTCTTGGGCGGCTCGGTGATGGCACCCGCCAGATAAAGGAAAAAGGCGGTCAGCACGGCGGCGATACCGGCCATGGCGCCGAAACGCGCCGCAGTCACCGCTTTGAAGAAATCCGGCAATGTATCCTCCGCGAACCGCGCCGGAACACTCCGTCCGCGTGCTGCTAGGCAAACATTGCCGCTTGCGTGGTTAAATTGGGTTTAAGCGGAAGACCGGAACCCGCCCCGGCTTCGCCCCTTTTTGTCTTTACTGCTTGTTTACGAAACCCGCCATTTTTCTGATTTACTTTGCTCGCTATGCCCTGCGGTCAGTTGCGGTACTGCTGCACTCTCGTCGCCCGCAGACCGGCCAGACCGAAGCGGTCGATGGCATGCTGCTAGGCGAGGAATTCCTCCACCGTCAGCGTATAGCGTTTGCAGGCCTCATCCAGGCTCAGCAGCCCGCCGCGCACGGCGGCGACCACTTCGGCCTTGCGGCGAATGACCCAGCGGCGCGTGCCGGGCGGTGGCAGATCGGCAAGCGTCAGCGGGCTGCCATCGGGCCCGATGACATAGCTCACGCGCCCCTTGCGCTCTTCGACCATTGTCATAACTCCCAACTCGTCATGCGCCAACTTAACCCTGACGGTTTTAAGAAAGGGCCAAGGGGCGTGGTAAATGAAGCCATAAGCCGATGCGTAAAACTTTTGGCGCCGATGCGGATAACGCCCATTCCACAAGACTTTTGCGCATGTGCGCGGAATTCTTCCGCGCCGTTCTCGCCGCGCGCTTCGCGCCACGGCATTGGCGTGCGATGCGAGATCATGCGAAGCGCCGATTTCACGATACCGATCAGTTGACCGGCAGGTTTTCGAGAACCTGCAGCATCTGGTTGGCCGTGGTGATGATGCGCGCCGATGCCGAATAGGCGCGCTGGGTGGTGATGAGATTGGTGAACTCGGTGGCGAGATCGACGGTCGATGCTTCCAGCGACTGGCTCTGGATGCCGCCCGACGATCCTGTGGTCGCCGCATTCACGTTGGCCGCGCCGGATTCCTTGGTCGCGACATAGGCGTTGCCCGACACCTGGCCGAGTCCGTTCGGCGCCGCGAAGGTCGCAAGCGGGATCTTGAAAATGTCCTGCGACAATCCGTTCGAGAATTGCGCCGTCACCGTGCCGTCCTTGCCGATATTGACGCCGGTGATGGTGCCGAAGGGCGAGCCGTTGGCGGACGACGAATTCAGCGTCGAGGCCGTGTCATACTGGGTGATGCCGGTCGTGCCGCCCACCGCGCCCAGATTGATCGACAGCGTCTGTGGCTGCAGGCCCGTGCTGGGATCCCAGGGAAGGGTGAGGGAGATCGAACCGCTGGGGCTGGCGCTATTGTCGGCTGTCGCCAGCGAGCCGTCGGAATTGAATTCCATCGTCGCCGTCATCAGCGGATTGGTGCCGCCGACATGGGCCGGATTGCCCGCATAGGACACTTCATAGCCCCATGTATTGGCGCCGGTCTTGACGAAGGAGAAGGTCAGGGGGCGGCTGCCGCCCTGGCTGTCATAGACGTTGATGGTGCGCTGGAAATCCGGCTGGACCGCACCGGACGCCACATCGCCCGCGCTATAGGTGGGGTTTGCGGTCTCGCTGGACTGAAGATTGGCCTGCAAGCCCAGTGCATCCGTCTCCTGTGCCTTGCCCGAAACGCTGGAAATGTTGATCGGCGTCAGGTCGCCGGTATTGGTCGGCACATTGCCCGCTGAATCCAGCTGCCAGCCCAGCAGGTAAAGCCCCGCGGCATTCTTCAGATTGCCGTCCGTGTCGGGTCGGAAGCTGCCGGCGCGGGTATATTGCTGCGCGGTCGAACTCAGGCTGGGCGCCACCACGAAGAAGCCCGCGCCGGTGATCGACAGGTCCGTCGATGCGGACGTGGTGGTGGGCAGGCCCTGCGCCGTCACTTCCTGGGTGATGACCGCCTTCACACCCGCCGATCCGCCGCCGCCGGGCGTCATGGAATCCAGGAAGGTGGTGAAATTGCTGATCTGCTGCTTGTAGCCGACCGTGTTGACATTCGCGATGTTGGACGAGGTCGCGCTCAGCGCCTGGCTGTTCGCGGCCAGGCCGGCGACGCCGAGGGTA
>JAFIHO010000031.1 GCA_017849395.1 Hyphomicrobiales bacterium | reverse complement strand
GGGGTGAAGTAGCCGTAATTGCCGCGATTGCGCCAGTCATAGCGGCGGCCGATATCCCCATTCAGGCCGTTGGCATAGACTTGAAACGCAACGGGCTGATCCTCGCAGTCGATATCGCGGGTGATGACATTGCCCAGGAGGCCGCCCAGCACCGCGCCGCCGACCACCGCACCGCCATTGCCCCGGGATACGCCGCCGCCCAGCAGGCCGCCCGCGAGAGCGCCAAAGATAGTGCCTGCGACCTGATTGCCGCTGCGGCAGCTCTGCTCATAGCGACCCTGTTCGTAATAGCTCATGCCCTGTGGCGGCGGAGGAGGCGGAGGGGGCGCGCCGTTATCGTAATAACCCCGGGTCTGGCCACGGATGCGGTGATAGCGTCCATCGCGGTCGTAATAGCCGTTCTGGTCCGCCGAACTGTAATAGCCGTCCGGATCATTGCCTGGCGGCACCCATGCGGGCTGCGCCGAGGCAATGCAGCCGCCCAGTGTGACGAGCGCCGTGGCGGCGAGAATGATCTTCCGGATTGTCATGCATGTCTCCCTTGTTATGCGGGCGTGAATCCCGGCCCGATAGTCGTGGCGCAACGATGAACCTTGCCTGAACGGAACATGACGGATTCAAGGTGCCGCCGGGCCGATGAGAACATCGCCAACTCAGCATGATTCTAGTTTACCGTGTAGTCGGTGACGGCCCAGCCGCCATTCTCCATGCTCAACGTCACCGTTTCGACCGCGCCCGCCTTGCGCGCGAACGCGGTGTCATAACGCACTACCGCCACCTGCGGCTTGCTGACATCGACGGATTTAAGGGCGCGGTTCGCCACCGCGCCCAGCGGGTCGCGCATTATCAGCGCCGTCTTGGCCCAATCATCGGCGGCGCGCTTCTTGAAGGCGCTGCCGGAATCCTTCCAGCTCTGGGCGTAATTGCCGTCATCGACCAGGGTCAGCCATTGGCGCGCTCGATCGTTGGGCGCGGCGGATGCGGCGGCGACGGCATTGGGTTTGGCGGGCGCAGCCTGGGCGAGGGCCATGGAAGGCAGAAGCGCGAGCCAGGCGCTCAAAAACAGTCTCGTTATCATCGCGACCTCGAATTGGATGCAATCAATCGCCACTATAACGCTCCGGGGCGGCGGCGGTTGCCGGGCGGGTCAGGCCCCGAAAGGCGGGACGCGAATGACCCGCTCCGGCGCGAAGGCGGGGTCATCCGTTCCGCCGCGCGATGATCTCCCGATAGAATTTCTCAACCGCCGCCACCGAGCGACCGGCGTCGTAGCGCGAAAGGTCATAGGGCTTTCGCTCCAGCAGGCCCCGCGCGGCGCGGTCGCGCAGGGCGCGCAGCGCGTTGGCCATCGCATCCACATCCCCGGGGGGCACGAGAGTTGCGTCGCTGCCTTCGAGCGTTTCCGCTGTGCCATCGCTGGCGGTGGCGAGGATGGGCGTGCCAGCGCGCATCGCTTCCAGTACGCCCAGCGGCAAGCCTTCCCAGTCGGAGGACAGCACGAACAGGTCGATGGCGCGGTGCCAGTTCTCGACATCCTTGCGCTGGCCCAGGAAACGGATGTCGCGGCCTGCACCCGCCCGGGCCATAAGCGCCTCGCGGTCCTTGCCGTCGCCGATCAAAGCGAGACGCGCATTGTCCAGTCCGGCGCGGCGGAAGGCGTCGATCAGAAGGTCGATGCGCTTGATGCGGTTGAGGCGCGCGATGGAGCCGATGACGAAGGTCGAGGCATCGCAGCCGATCTCGGTGCGGGCGGCGGCGATCTTTGCCGGATCGGCAGACCTTTCAGCGGGCGGCCAGTTGGGCGCGACAAGCTTCGGGCCGGTGAATTCGCTGGATTCCCTGTCCTGCCATTTGGCCACACAGATGAGGCCGTCGATATCTTTCGTCTCCTTGTGGCGATAGCGCAGGTGCAGGGTCATCACGGCGGGCGGCTTGGGGCCGCGCACCGCCGCGAAGGCGCGGGCGGAGTCGGGCAGGTGGACATTGACGATGTCTGCATCCATTTCGCGGATGGCGCGCTTCACCGTCCAGCTTGCGAAGATGGGTGGCGCTTCATAGACGATGAGGCCGGGCGGAGCATGTTTCTGCACCGCGTTGCGATGTGCGGGCGCGCGCCAGGCGACCAGTCCGACCTTGTGTCCCGCCGCCATCTGGCGTTGGGCGATGTCGAGGCAGTAGCGCTCCGAGCCGCCGAAATCCTTGCTCAGATCGACATGGAGGATGGAGAGCGGGATACCCGCCATGCCTTAATACGTCCGCGCCTTGGGCGGGAGAGATTCCACGTCGTTGGTGAGCGTGTAGGTGTGCACCGGACGGTAGTCGAGCTTCACGTCGCCTGTCTCCGGATTCAGCCACGCCAGGGTGTGCTTCATCCAGTTCTCATCGTCGCGATTGGAATAATCCTCGCGCGCATGGGCGCCGCGGCTTTCAGTGCGGTTCACCGCGCCCTCGATGGTCACGATCGCCTGCTGGATCAGGTTCACATATTCGAGGCTTTCAACCAGATCGGTGTTCCAGATCATCGAGGTGTCGCTGACCTTGATGTCGCCCAGCGTGCTGTAGAGATCGCGGATACGCGACTGGCCGCTTCTGAGGCTCTCGCCGGTACGGAAGACAGCGGCGTCTTCCTGCATCGCCTTTTGCATGGTCTTGCGCATCTCGGCGGTCGGCGTATTGCCCTTGGCGTAACGCAGCGTGTCCAGCCAGGCGAGGGTCGCTTCACCCGCGTTCTTCGGCAATTCCTGATGGCTTGAGACGCCTTCCAACGCCTTTGCGGCCTGCACGCCCGCCGCCTTGCCGAACACCACCAGGTCGATGAGCGAATTGGAGCCGAGACGGTTTGCGCCGTGCACGGACACGCAAGCCGCTTCGCCCACCGCCATCAACCCATGCACCACCGTGTCGGGATTGCTGTTCGCCAGGGTCAGCGCGTCGCCGGTATAGGCGCAAGGGATGCCGCCCATATTGTAATGCACAGTGGGCAGCACCGGGATCGGTTCCTTGGTCACGTCCACGCCCGCGAAGATGCGCGCGCTTTCCGAGATGCCGGGCAGGCGCTCATGAATGATCTTCGGGTCCAGATGCGACAGATGCAGATGGATGTGATCCTTGCCGGGCCCGACGCCGCGGCCTTCGCGGATTTCAATCGTCATGGCGCGGCTGACAACGTCGCGCGAGGCGAGGTCTTTCGCATTGGGCGCATAACGCTCCATGAATCGCTCGCCTTCGGAGTTAGTGAGGTAGCCGCCTTCGCCGCGAACGCCTTCGGTGATCAGGACGCCCGCGCCGAAAATGCCGGTGGGATGGAACTGCACAAACTCCATGTCCTGCAAAGGCAATCCTGCGCGCAGCACCATCGCATTGCCGTCGCCGGTCTGGGTATGCGCGCCGGTGCAGGAGAGATAGGCGCGGCCATAGCCGCCCGTGGCCAGGATCACCTTGTGGGCGCGGAAGCGGTGGATGGTGCCGTCGTCGAGGCACCAGGCCATCACGCCACGGCAGGCGCCGTCATCCATGATGAGGTCTAGCGCGAAATATTCGATGAAAAAATTCACTTCATGCTTCACGCACTGGCCGTACAGCGTGTGGAGCATGGCATGACCGGTGCGGTCGGCGGCGGCGCAGGTGCGCTGCACGATGCCCTTGCCGAAATTGCTGGTCATGCCGCCAAAGGCGCGCTGATAGATTTTGCCGTCGTCGGTGCGGCTGAAGGGCATGCCGAAATGCTCAAGCTCGTACACGGCTTCCGGCGCGTTGCGGGTGAGGTATTCGATGGCGTCCTGGTCGCCCAGCCAGTCCGAACCCTTCACCGTGTCGTACATGTGCCAGCGCCAGTTATCCTCACCCATATTGCCGAGGCTGGCCGCGACGCCGCCCTGGGCGGCGACCGTGTGGCTGCGGGTGGGAAACACCTTGGTGATGCAGGCGGTCTTCAGGCCGCGCAGGGCGCATTCCAGCGTGGCGCGCAGGCCCGCGCCACCCGCGCCCACCACGACGACGTCAAAGGTGTGATCGACGATATTGTAGGCGGGCATGGGGACTTCCTAGATCGAGGCGATACGGATGATGGCGAACAGGCTGAAGGCGCCGACAGCCAGGATGAGGCCCAGCACCAGCAGGCGCAGGATGATTTTCAAGCCGGGCGCGTGGACATAGTCGTCCATGATGACCTGCAGCCCCAGATTCAGGTGATAGAGCAGGGT
>JAFIHO010000340.1 GCA_017849395.1 Hyphomicrobiales bacterium | reverse complement strand
TGAATGCGAAGCTGTTGTTCGTCAGCAGATTTTGCAGCTGCGCCGCCGTGAAGGAGAACACGGCCAGCCCATCGGCGCCCGGCGCGGCATTGAAGGTGAGCTTGCTGTTGCCGGTGGTGACCGTGCTGTTGGCCACAAGGCTCTTCAGGTCGGACGAGAGCTGGTTCAGCGGATCGAGAAATTCCGTAAGCGCATAGGCGAAGGCGCCCTGCACCGCTGTCGATCCGCCGTTCAGATTGATGTTGCCCGTCTTGGTGCCGTAACGAACCGTGCCGCCATTGTTGACGTTCAGGTTGCCAGCGACATTGCCATAGACATTGATCACCGGATTGGCCGGCTTGCGGGATGCGTTGTTGAACACCGTCGCGCCGTTCAGATTCTGGCCGACGACCGTGTTACCCTCGATGTCCGAATTGGTGGACACATTCTTCGCGGCCACCAGATTGTAGTTGGACATGATGTAGCTGGCGGTCAGGGGCGTAGCCTGAACGGCGAGCGGCGACAGCACCAGGGCAACCGACAGGGCGCGCGCAACAGCCCGCAGGCGCGGCAGAACAGCGATCATCATTTCGGAAACAAACTCCGGTTACGCAATAAAACGGCTCAATCGCCGATACCCAGGGAAGCCTATCTAAGCGAGTATGAGAGATGCGTAAAGTTAACCGTTTCCGAAAATATTTGCGCCGTTCACAACAGTGCTATGCCCGGTGCGCATTGATTGCGGCAACAAATGCCGCACCAAAGTCCTTCAGCTTCGCGGCGCCCACCCCATGCACTTCGGCGAAGGCTTCCAGACTGCGCGGCTGACGCTCTGCCATATCGATCAGGGTGCGGTCGGAAAAGATAACAAAAGCGGGCACTTGCCGCTCCTTCGTCAGCGTCAGCCGCAGCGATTTCAGCACGCCGAGAAGTTCCGGATCGCCGTCGCCCGGTACGCACTCCCCGCGCGACTTGCCTCGCCGCGCCACACGCGGCGTCTCGGGACGGTAGTCGAACCGGCCTTCGCCGTTCCACAGCGCCCTGCCCTTGTCGGCGATGGCGATGCCGCCATGGCCGCCGACATCCAGGGTCAAGAGACCGCTCGCGATCATCTGGCGCACCAGGGATTTCCATTCCGCCAGCTTGCGCGCCTTGCCCGAACCGAAGCTGCGCAACAGGTGATGGCTGCGGTCAATCACTTTCTGGGATTCATGCCCCATCAGAACATCGATCACATGCGCGGGGCCAAAACGCTGCCCGGTCTCCGAAACAGCGCGCAGCACCAGCTTCGCCTCCGCCGTGCCATCCATGCGGGACGAGCGATCCAGGCAGGTATCGCAATTGCCGCAAGGCTCCGCCTCCTCGCCGAAATAGGTGAGCAGGATCTCGCGGCGGCAACCCACCGTCTCGCAATAGCCGATCAGCATATCCAGCCGCGCGTGCGAGCGCCGCTTGTGCTCGGGCGAAGATTCCTCATCCTCGATGAACATGCGGCGCATGCGGATATCGCCAAGGCCGAACAGCATATGCGCCTCGGCGGGACGTCCGTCACGCCCCGCGCGGCCGATCTCCTGATAATAGGCTTCCAGGCTGCCCGGAAGATCGGTATGAAACACATAGGCCACATCCGGCTTGTCGATGCCCATGCCGAAGGCGATGGTCGCCACCATCACCACGCCGCTCTCGCTCATGAAACGGTTCTGATTGGCGTCGCGCGCCTCTTTCGCCATGCCCGCATGATAAGGCAGCGCCGCAACATCATGCTGCGCCAGGAAAGCGGCTGTCTCCTCCGTCTTCTTGCGCGACAGGCAATAGACGATACCGCTCTTGCCCTCATGCCGCCGCACGAAATCAAGCAACTGCCGCCGCCCGTCCAGCCGCGCGCTGACCGACAGGCGAATGTTCGGCCGGTCGAAGCCCTGCACCAGTGTCTGCGCCTGTCCGGCGAACAACCGCTCCGCGATGTCGGCACGCGTGGTCTCATCCGCCGTGGCGGTCAGCGCTATGATCGGCACACCGGGAAAAAGCCCGCGCAATCGCGACAGGTCCTCATATTCGCGGCGGAAGGACGGCCCCCATTGGGAGATGCAATGCGCCTCGTCCACCGCGATTAGGCGCACATCCAGCTTCGCCAGCGCCTCCAACATGCGGTCCGTCATCAGCCGCTCGGGCGCGAGGTACAGAAGCCGCGTCTCGCCCGCCATCGCCCGCCGCCAGGCAGCGACATTGGCATCCCGGTCCTGGGAGGAATTGATGCTGTCCGCCGCCACGCCCGCCAGCCGCAGCGCCGTCACCTGGTCCTGCATCAGCGCCACCAGCGGTGACACCACGATGGTCAGCCCGCCCAGCACCAGCGCGGGCACCTGGTAGCACAGCGACTTGCCAGCGCCGGTCGGCATCACGGTCAGCACATGCCGACCCGCCAGCAGCGCATCCATCGCCGCTTCCTGGCCGGGGCGGAACGAATCGAAGCCGAAAACCTGTTTGAGGACGCGCCGCCGCGCATCCGCCGATGCATTCATGGCCGCATTAGGGAGCAGGCGACACGAAGCGCAACAAAAAAGGGCCTCTTGCGAGACCCTTTCCTGTGCATGTCGAAAAGCCTAGCGCAGCGTGACCTTCTGCACCCGGTAATTGCCGATTTCGCCGACATAAAGCTGGTTTGGATTGCGGCAATCGATGGCGTTCACCGTTCCGAATTCGCCGGGCAGCTTTCCGGCGCGGCCGAACCTGCCGATCACGGTACCGTCCAGTTCCAGCTTGTAGATTTCGCCGCCCGTATCGAGATTGTCGACCGGGTTGGAGTTGGACACGAACAGGTAGGGATGCGCGCCTTTGCTGATGCAGATCGCGGCGGGCGTGCCGACATTTCCGATGGCGCTCTTGAAATTGCCGTCATTGTCGAACACCTGAATGCGCTTGTTGCCGCTGTCCGCGACATAGACGTTGCCGGCACCGTCCACCTGAACGCCATGGGTGTCGGCGAACTGACCCTCGCCGGTTCCCTTCACGCCCCAGGATTTCACGAACTTGCCGACATTGTTGAACTTGGCGATGCGGGTGTTGGCGCCCAACCCGTCGGCCACGAAGATATTGCCCGCCGCGTCCCACGCGACATCGGTGGGATAGTCGAACAGGTCCTGGTTCGGGCCTTGTCCCGGTTGCATGCCCGCGCGCGGCGGACGGGGCGGCGGCTGCGGCACGTCGATCGCCTCGGGCTTGCGGCCCAGGGTCATCACGACATTCGTGCCGGTCGGATCGAACTTGATCACCATGCCGCTCATCGCATCCACGGCCCAGATATTGTCCTGGGGATCGATGCGCAACTGCTGCGCCACCAGGAAGCCGTAAACGCCCTTGCCGATCTCCTTCACATATTTGCCGGTGGCGTCGAACTGGAACAGCTGCGTGCCGCCGCGCTGGAAGGTGCGCGACGCGCCCAGCGACACCGACGGATCGCCGGTGCGGGTGAACACGAAGATGCCGCCCTTGGAATTGGTGGCGACACCGGCGACCTCGCCGAAATACTGGTAAGGCGGCATGCGCGCGCCCTCGGCAGCGGTGAAGGAAATCGCTGTCTGCGCGGCGGCGGGAATGCCCGCCAGAACGGTCGCGGCCAGCAGGGCCGGAAGAATGCGTTTCATCGATATTTCTCCCGATCCTATTTCGCCTGCAGGACGAATTTCTGGGCGCGCCAGGATTCGATCTCGCCGATGATCAGTTCATTGGGGTTGCGGCAGTCCATCATGTGAACCACCTGCCAGTTGGGCTCGATCTTGCCCGCCTGGCCGAACTTGCCGATGGGCGTGCCGTCCAGCTCCAGCTTGTAGATCTGCCCGGTATTGTCCCAGCTTCCCGGCGGATTGCCGTTCGGGTTGGAGTTGGAGACGAACAGATACTGGTGCGCGCCTTCTGAGATGCAGGCCGACCAGGCCGAGCCGTAATTGTTGTAGGATGTCTTCCATTTCAGGTCGTTGTCCAGCACGACATAGCGGGCATTGCCGCGGTCCGCGACATAGACATTGCCCTGATGATCCACCTGCAATCCGTGCGGCAGGTTGAACTGGTTCACCCCGCTGCCGGACGCAGCCCCGCCGACCTTGGCGAGGAAGCGGCCATTCTTGTCATACTTCACAACGCGATTGTTGCAGTAGCCGTCCGCCACGAAGATGTTGCCCTGAAGATCCCAGGCGACGTCGCTGGGACGGCACAGCGTGTAATTGCTGTCCGGCGGATTGGGTCCCCGCACCGTCGCCACCACGCCCGCCGTCACAGGCGGACGATAGCCGATCACCATCAGCAACCGGCTGCCGTCCGGGCTGAACTTGGCCACCGTGTTGGAGCCTTCGTCCACCGCCCAGATATTGTCGTCATGGTCAACCCGCACCGAATGGGCGAAGGAGAAGCCATAGAACCCCTTGCCGATCTCGCGGATGAACTTTCCGGTCTTGTCGAATTGCCACAGCCGGCTGCGTTCGCCCCGGAAGAACACAAACACATCGCCCTTGGAATTTGTCGCGATGCCCTGGGTCTCGCCCATATATTCGCCGGGAGGAGTTTTGAAGAAGCCCGGCACCGCCTTGTAGGCAAGGTCGGGCACGCCTGTGACAGTCGCCTTCACCTGCGGGAACGCAGGCCCGGTACACGCCAGCAACGCGCCAAGCGCGGTCATCAGATATTTCTTCACGAAACTCCTCCCGAAATGGTCAGCGAAGCGGCGCGCGCTCAATTGCCCGGCGGTTGGTCGGTCTGCATGTAGTGCACCTGGCCTTCCTTCAGGCGCGGCGTCATGGCGAGACGGGTGGACGGGCCGCTGTTCGGTTTGCTGGTGGCACGGTGCCAGCGGCCGGTCGGGACCATGATAACATCGCCCAGCTCACCGCTGGCAATGCCGTGGTCCGAGATCAAAACATCCAGATTGCCTTCGATCACCACCCAGGCTTCGACCATGTTCTCATGGAAATGTCCCCAGCTGGTTTCTGGCGGCAATTGCTTGATCGCCCCGGCGCGGATGATGTGG
This sequence comes from Hyphomicrobiales bacterium, assembly GCA_017849395.1. Classification (GTDB taxonomy): domain Bacteria; phylum Pseudomonadota; class Alphaproteobacteria; order Micropepsales; family Micropepsaceae; genus Rhizomicrobium. The sequence continues at coordinate 1,098 of JAFIHO010000340.1, read as the reverse complement.
GCCGAGGTGTGGCCGTCATAGGCGAAGTCGCGGCTCTTGCCACCGCCCGCCGCATAGGCATTGAAATCCAGGAAAGGCTGGTTGACGCCTTCATAGCCGCCCGTCTCGGTGATCTTGGACTTGATGTACTTGAATCCCTTCACCGGCGTCGGGGTTTCCGATTCCGGATAGGACGGCAATTGTCCGGCTGGCGTCACGCGCCAGAACACCACCGGCTCGCTGCCGGTATTCTCCAGCTTGTAGGACAGGCGCGGCGCGACATCGATCAGAAAGCCCTTGGTGGCGACAAAGGGCTGCTGCCCGTCGATGGTCACCTTCATCTGGCCGCTATAGACCCACATGAAGCAGCGGTCATCGGCATAGAACTGCGCCTTGGTCGCTTCGCCCGGGGCCAGCGAATTGTAGCGGCCGTCATAATCGCGGGTCAGCAGCACCTTGTGTTCCCAGCTCTGCTTGCCCTTGTGCGCCTTCAGGATGTCGGCAATGTGCGTGACGGGCTTGTTGGGGGCAGTCCAAGCTGTCGCCGGTTCGGCCTGCGCGGCCCACACGATGCGCGGCGGACCACCATCGCCACCGGCCTGGGCGTAGAGCGGGCTGGCCGCGAACGGCATGGCCAAACCGACGGCAGCGAGCACCGACACGATCTTCCGTGAAAACATGAAGCCTCCCCAAATTTTTTTGAGGCGGCACAATGCAGTGGGCGCAGGGGCGCTTCAAGAGCTTGGGCGGGTCGTTACATGCCTTTTCGCTTGCCATCCCCGAGAGTTTACCCCGGCTGCCCAGGAATGGGGCAATCCCGCCGCGCCGCGTTTTGTGCGTTCGCAAAATGACCCGCATATCCCTATGATCGCGATGTTTTGCTCGATCTGGCATCCGCCTTCGTCACCCTTTTCGTCGTGCTCGACCCGCTCGGCATGGCGCCGATCTTCCTTGGCCTCACCAGCGGCATGGGAGCGGATGTGCGCCGCCGCATCGGCATCGAGGCCTGCATCATCGCCTTTTGCGTGCTGGCGGGCGCGACGCTGTTCGGAACCTGGCTGCTGGACATGATGGGCATCGGCCTGCCCGCCTTCCGCATCGCGGGCGGATTGCTGCTGT
>JAFIHO010000339.1 GCA_017849395.1 Hyphomicrobiales bacterium | reverse complement strand
GATGGTGCCGCTGACCCGCGACACTCTTTATATAGACGTGTTCGCGCGTTGGTCCCTGCCGCTGATCCTGTGCACCCGCACCAGCCTGGGGACGATCAATCATTCGCTTCTGTCCATCGCCGCGATCAAGACGCGCGGCATTCCGCTCGCAGGCGTCACTTTCATCGGCGACTATAACGAAGACAATGAAGCCACCATCTGTGAGATGGGCGGAGCGAAACGCCTGGGTCGCCTGCCCATCCTCGATCCGTTGACGCCGCAAAGCCTGTGCGTCGCCTTCGCGCAGGAATTCGATCTGGCCGCGCTATGAGTTCACCCGTCTGGCACCCCTTCGCGCAGCACGCGCTGATCCCGGAATTTCCCATCATCACCCATGGCGAGGGCGCATGGCTTGAGCGGGCGGACGGCAAACGCATCCTGGATGCTATCTCCTCCTGGTGGGTCATCACCCACGGCCATCGCCATCCCCGCATCGTCGCGGCGGTGAAGGACCAGATCGACCGTCTGGACCAGGCGATCTTCGCCAATTTCACACACCAGCCCGCCGAAGACCTTGCGCATGGTCTTCTCGCCATCGCGCCGCCGGGCCTTGCGCATGTTTTCTATTCCGACAGCGGCTCGACCGCTGTGGAAGTCGCGCTGAAAATGGCGCTGGGCTATTGGCGCAACCGCGGCGAAAAACGCAGCCGCATCATCGCGCTGGAACACGCCTATCACGGCGACACGGTCGGCCCCATGTCGGCGGGCGCGCGCGGCGTGTTCAATGCCGCCTATGAGCCGCTGCTGTTCGACGTCGCGCGCCTGCCTTTCCCGTCGCCGGGCCGCGAACAGCAGACGCTGGATGCGCTGGAACGCGAAGCCCCGCAGGCCGCCGCACTGATCGTCGAACCGCTGATCTGTGGCGCGGGCGGAATGCTGATCTACTCCCCCGGCACGCTGCGGGAGATGAAGCGCATCTGCGAGCGCCACGGCACATTGTTCATCGCCGATGAAGTGATGACCGGCTTCGGCCGCACCGGCACGCTGTTCGCCTGCGGGCAGGCCGACATCGCGCCCGACATTCTGTGCCTCGCCAAGGGCCTCACCGGCGGCAGTCTGCCACTGGCCGCCACCCTGGCGACACGCGCCATCTTCGACGCGCATTATTCCACCGACCGCAGCCGCACCTTCTTTCATTCCAGCTCCTTCACTGCCAACCCCGTCGCCTGCGCGGCCGCGACCGCCAATCTCGCCATCTGGCGCGACGAAAATGTTCTGGACCGCATTGCCGCTCTCGGCGCGATGCAGGCGGAACGCCTGAACCTCTTCCGCACCGATGGCCGCTTCGCCGATGTCCGCCGCCTGGGCACCATCACAGCGCTGGACCTGAATGTGCCGGACCCGGGCTATCTGGCCGGACTGGGGCCGAAACTGATGGCGTTTTTTCTGGATCGCGGCCTGTTGCTGCGCCCGCTCGGCAACACCATCTACATCATGCCGCCCTATTGCGTCACGGCGCAGGAACTCGATCTGCTGTATGATGCGATCCGCGAAGCCGCCGCAAAATTTGCGTAACCACTCGCTTATCCCGCCGAACTAATGCCCGAAAACCCGCGTACAAGGTTGCCCGCGTACAAGGTCAAAGGAGCACCACATGAAAATCCGCCTGGCCCTCGCCGCATTGCTTCTCTCGACAGCGGCCGTCTCCGCCGAGGATTTGCGCAAGCCCATTCCGGCGCCTGCCTTTGATCCGCGCAATGCCGCCGCCACCGAAACCGCCGTGCTGGCGGGCGGCTGCTTCTGGGGCCAGCAAGGCGTGTTCGCCCATGTGAAGGGCGTGAAGAAGGTCGTGTCCGGCTATTCGGGCGGCAGCCGCGCGACCGCCTTCTATCCCATCGTAACCACCGAAACGACCAACCATGCCGAGGCGGTGCAGATCACTTTCGACCCGAAAATCGTCTCCTTCGGCCAGTTGCTGCAAATCTATTTCTCGGTGGCGCATGACCCGACCGAACTGAACCGCCAGGGCCCGGACGAGGGCCCCAGCTACCGTTCCGAAATCTTCGCCGCCACTCCGCAGCAGGAGAAGATCGCCAACGCCTATATCGCCCAGCTCGACCAGGCGCACATCTTCCCCCGCTCCATCGTCACAAGGGTCGAGCCGCTGAAGGCCTTCTATGATGCCGAGGCCTATCACCAGGACTATCTGTTCCTGAACCCGGCCCAGCCCTACATCGTGATCAACGACCTGCCAAAGATCGCGGCGCTCAAAAAGGTCTGGCCGCAATATTACAACCCCGACCCCGTCCGCCTCTCGCGCAAGAGCTAAGGGACTTTTTGCACTTGCGCAGGAGGCAGCGAAAGCCGGGAAAAACCTGAATTTCCTGTCATTTCGTCCGGCCCCGGATGTCCCGCCCATCCGGGCGGGACATGGCCCTGCTTTTCCGTTTCCTTCATCGCGGCTTTCTGCTAACCCTCCCGCCCGGTTCGGGGCGGAAAGTGGCCGTAAGGCGGCTTTTGCGCGCGATATCCGAAGAACCCAAAGCGAATTCGAGGCCATGAGCAAATTGACGGAACGTCTTGTGCTGGGTGGCGCGTCACTGGTCATCGGCCTTCTGGCCGGCTGGATGGTGCGCGGCGTGGCGACCTTCAACCCGGCACAGAATACGGTTACGGCCTATGACGACTGGCGCACTGCCTGTCCGGCCGCCGACCAGAAGCAGATGCCTTGCGAGATGGTCTCCGAAATCATCGACGACAAGAACAAGAGCACCCTGGCGCGCGTCGTCATCACGCGCGACACCGCCAACAAGGACAAGCCGATCATCAGCTTCACCCTGCCGTTCGGCGTGGCGCTGGAACCGGGCGCGGGCATCCAGATCGGCAAGGACGAGCCGAAGGTGATCCAGTACCGCACCTGCTATCAGGTGGGCTGCATCGCCCAGGGCGATTTCGACGAAAAGCTGGCCAATGCACTGAAGAGCGGCACGGAAGTGAAGCTGCTGTTCGCCGGCCTGGACGGCAAGCCTGTCGGCACCCCGATCCCGCTGAAGGGGTATAGTAAGGCGCAACACGCCTATTCCAGCGGCGAATCCAAGCGCGCCTCCTGGTTCTGGAGGCTCTGGTCATGAGAGTTTCGGTCATGAAAATTTCGTCTCTTCTCGCTGCCGCCGGTGCGGCGCTCATGCTCACCTCCGCCGGGGCCTTCGCCCAGGCCGCGCCGCCGCGTCCCGAAGTGAAGGAAATCGGAAGCTGGACGGTG
>JAFIHO010000338.1 GCA_017849395.1 Hyphomicrobiales bacterium | reverse complement strand
GCCGGGACGCGCCGTCTCGATCAGCGGATCGGCCTTCACCTGGGCCGCGCAGGCCGGATCGGCCGCGGCCTTGGCGGCGACTTCGCCGCTGCTCATCTTGTATTTGAGCACCGCCTGGATCTTGCTCATGGCGATGCGCTGGGTGATGGCGGCGGCGCCGTCATTGGAGATCACAACAATCGGAACGCCCGCGGAATCCGCGATCATGGATGTGGTCTTGTAGGTATTGCCCAGGCAGACGGCATTGGCTTCGACCGCCGCCTCGATGGCGAGCGCGGTGGGAATGCCGCGCGCACGCGCGGGGCGCGGCTGCTTCATCTCGTCCGCGGTGGGCGGCGGAGCGATCGTAGGAGCGGTCTGGGCGATGGCGGAACCGGCGAGCAGAACGGCCGCGGTGGCGAGCAGGATGTGGCGCATGGTTTTCCCTTCTTTCGGTCTTCTGGAATTATGGCGGCGATATTCTGTAGCGCCGCCGCGATTGTCCAGACCCGTTAGCCGGGAAATCAGGCCAAAAGAGGGTCGAGCTTGCCGTCCCGTTCCAGCGCGTAAAGATCATCACAGCCGCCGACATGGGTATCGCCGATGAAGATTTGCGGCACCGTGCGGGCGCCGCCCGACACATCTTCCATGGTCCTGCGCGCCTCGGCGTCCATGAAGACGTCGATTTCCTCATATTCCGCTCCCTTCTTCGCCAGCAACGACTTGGCGCGGGCGCAATAGGGGCAGATCGGAGTCGTATAAATCTTGATGGGTTTCATGTCGGACGCATGACGTTGTTACACTACCTATATAGTCATCTCTGCCGCCCGGACAACGCGGGCCAGAGCCAGGACATGGACCCTGGAGGCCCCTGCCCGTCTTAACGCCCGGGCGCAGGATTCGGCGGTGGCCCCGGTGGTCAGCACATCATCCACCAGCAACACCCGCTGTCCCTTTACCCGATCCGGCTCGGAAACCTTGAAAGCCGATTGCACATTGCGGCGGCGCGCCTTGGCAGAGGGCATGTCGCCCTGGCTGCGGGTGGCCCGGGTGCGGACCAGGGCGAAGGGATCGTCCGGCAGGTTCCAGTCCCGGCCCAGCCGCCGCGCCAGTTCCGCCGACTGATTGTAGCGCCGCGCCCAGAGCCGCCAGCGATGCAGCGGCACTGGCACGATCAGGTCGCTGTCCGCCAGTGCGGGCCGTCCCACACGGGCCAGCCAGCGCGCGAAGCCGGGCACCAGGTCCAGCCGGTCGGCATGTTTCAGAGTCAGCACGGCGCCCCTGCTGTGTTCATCATAGGCCAGGATGGCGCGCGCCGTATCGAATGCCGGACGGCGCGCATGGCAGGCGGCACACAGACTGTCCGCCGCGCCCAGATCGACCGGAAAGGGAATGCCGCAACAGCCGCAGGCCGGTCCGTCCAGAAAGGTGATGCGGCCCCAGCAATCGCCGCAGAAGCCGCCACCGCCCACAGGCGCGCGGCAGGCCACGCACAAGGGCGGAAACAGAAGATCGAGCGCGGCGCTTTTCCAATCCCCAGGCATAGCGGCTAGACTAGCGGCCATGAGTAATTCCCGCCCGCCTCTTTTCGATTTCCACACAGCCGCGCGCGCGCGGGCGCGCGCCCGCACGCTTGCAGGCGACACATTCCTCGATGCCGCCGCCGCAGAAGGAATCGCGGACCGGCTGGCAGCGGTGACGCGGCGTTTCGAACGGGGACTGCTGGTCGGCCCGGCGCTGCCGCGCGAGATCACCCCCTTCGCGCAGGACTGGACGCTGGCCGCTTTCGACGAACAGGAAATCCTGGGCGTGGGCGAAACGCGGTTCGATCTGGCCGTGAGCGTCTTTTCCCTGCAGGCGATCAATGACCTGCCGGGGGCGCTGGTGCAGATACGCCGCGCGCTGAAGCCGGACGGGCTGTTCGTCGGCGCCCTGTTCGGCGGCGGCACGCTCAAGGAATTGCGCGAGGCCTTTGCGCATGGCGAGGCCGAAACGCTGGGCGGCATTTCTCCGCGCGTGTCGCCCTTCGCCGATGTGCGCGACATGGGCGGGCTGTTGCAGCGCGCGGGCTTTGCCTTGCCTGTTGCGGATGTGGAGCGGTTGACCGTGCGCTATGGCGATTTCCGCGATCTGGTGCGCGACCTGCGCGCTCACGGCCAGACCAATGTCCTGTCGGAGCGGAGCCGAAAGCCGCTGAGGCGCGATACGCTGGGCGCGACGCTGGCGCATTACACGGCGCATCATGGCGAGGGCGGAAAGCTGCGGGCGACCTTCGAAACGCTCCATCTCACCGGCTGGTCGCCCCATTATAGCCAGCAGCAACCGCTGAAACCCGGCAGCGCAACGTCACGCCTGGCGGAGGCGCTGGGGACCAGCGAGCAGACGCTTACAGATAGGACGCGATATTGAAGAATCCGGCCAGCTTGCTGCCGATCTGCTGAACGCCCGCGATGATGATGATCGAAATCAGGCTGGCGATCAGCGCATACTCGATGGAGGTGGCGCCGCGCACTTCGTGCGCGAAGTTCCTCACAAGAGATCGCGCAGCATGGGGATAAGCGGCAAGTCGGCTGCGGGCATCGGATAGGTGGCCATATCGCGGGGCCGAACCCATTTGAGCGCCGCATGCGCCAGCGGCCGCGGCGTGCCTTCCCACCGGCGGCAGATATAGAGCGGCATCAAAAGGTGAAATGCGCCATAGGTATGCGAAGCAAAGGTGAACGGCGCGAGACAGGGTTCCTTCACCGCGATGTCCAGCTCTTCCCGAAGCTCGCGGATCATCGCTTCCTCGGGACGTTCCCCATTCTCGATCTTGCCGCCTGGAAATTCCCATAGGCCCGCCATGTTTTTCCCTTCGGGCCTTTGTGCGATGAGCACGCGACCGTCCGGATCCACCAACGCCGCCGCAACGACCAGCATGAGGGGTTGCGTTCCTGTCATCATGCCGCCCTGTAAACTAACGGGTTGTTAAGAGACACGGTTAACACGCCTCGAAGATTTGATTACGCTCCGCACCTATCCAAACAGGAGACGGTGATGAGCACGACATTCGGAACGGCTGTCTGGCACGGCGGCCTCAAGGACGGCAAGGGCGCGATATCGAGCAAGAGCGGGGCGCTGAAGGATTATCCCTATGGCTTTGCCAGCCGCTTCGAGGGCAAGCCCGGCACCAATCCGGAGGAATTGCTGGGCGCAGCCCATGCCGGCTGTTTCACCATGGCGCTGTCGCTGATCCTGAGCGAGGCGGGACTGACGGCCGACGAGATGAACACCAAGGCCGAGGTGACGCTGGACAAGGTGGCCGACGGCTTCGCCATCACCAAGGTTCACCTGACCCTGCGCGCGAAAATCCCCGGTGCGGACGATGCGAAATTCCAGGAACTGGCCGCCACGGCGAAGGCGGGCTGCCCGGTGTCGAAACTGTTCAAGGCCGAGATCACGCTGGACGCGGCGCTGGCCTGAATGTCTTTTCCTGCCGTCGTCGCTCGCCTCGTGCGGGCGATGACGGTTGCTCTCTATCGCTGCGATGTCGCACCGGAGCGGTCGATGAAACCGTCCCGGTTGGGCATTTTGACCTTGGGCAGGCTTTTGGCGTCGAGCACGGCATTCTTCGCGACGATTCCGTCGATGGACAGGATGTAGGCGACAAGCGCGTAGACCTCCTGGTCCTTCAACGTGCGCGGCTGGTTCACCGGCATGGCGCGGCGGATATAGTCGAACAGGGTGGTGGCATAAGGCCAGAAACTGGCCACCGTCTTGACCGGTTGCGGTGTGGCGAGCGAACCGATGCCGCCTGTCAGCCGGTCGGCGGGATTTCCGCGGCCCTCCGGGCCATGGCACATCTGACATTTCTGCGCATAGATCGCCGCGCCTTCCGTGACCGAGCCGCGACCTGGCGGCAGATTGCTTCCATCTGGCAGGATCGAAATATCCCACGCCTTGATGCGGGCCGGATCGGCGGGCATTCCGAATTGCGGCGCGGCCAGCGCGGGCGTGGCGGCAGACAGAAACACGACCGCGAAGATCATCTTACGCATAGGCGTTCGCCACACTGTTGTCCGCGCCGATCCGCCAGCACTGGATGCCGTTGTTCTGGTAGATTTGACCGGGCGCGAATTGCGCCACCCATTGCGCATGGGTTGGCTGCGTATGGCCCATCTCGTCGATGGCGCGGCTCATGATGGTGGTGGGCTTGCCGTCCCATTCCCAGGGCAAGCGGAAACGCGCCAGCGCCTGGGGCAACACGGGACCGGGCATGTCGGCAACACGCCAGCTTGCACCGCCATCCACGGACACCTCGACCTTGGCGACCGCGCCATGACCGGACCAGGCCACGCCGGAAATTTCGTAATAGCCAGCACCCTGCATCGTCATGCCGCCCGAGGG
>JAFIHO010000337.1 GCA_017849395.1 Hyphomicrobiales bacterium | reverse complement strand
GGCGAACAGCGCCATCGGGGTGGCGCGGTTGCTAGCGACAGGCGACGGCGATGCGATGCTGGCGCGCATCCAGAACGATCTGTTCGATCTGGGCGCCGATCTGAGCGCGCCGGAGGATGGCCGCAAGGCGGAAGGGCGCTTGCGTGTATCGGCGGCGCAGGTCGAACGGCTGGAGCAGGAGATCGACGCGATGAACGCGGCGCTTTCGCCGCTGACCTCTTTCGTGCTGCCGGGCGGCGACGCGCTGGCGGCGCATCTGCATCTGGCGCGCGCCATCGCGCGGCGGGCCGAGCGCACCATCGCCACGCTGGCGGCGAAGGAGACGATCAATCCAGAGGCGCTGCGCTATATCAACCGGCTGTCCGACCATCTGTTCGTCGCGGCACGTTTCGCCAATGACAGGGGCGCGAAGGATGTGCTGTGGGTGCCGGGGGGAAATCGCTAGCCTTGACTGAATTTCTAGGCGCTTCAATTTGGGGCTTGGGCAGGAGCGTCGCGCGGTCCGTAGCGGCAGCGTACGGACAGCGTTAGCACGTGAGCAGGCCTAGCATTTCTTATGAGCGTAGCGAATTAGAAATGCTGGCCCCGCTTCGAGCGAAGCGAGGGCGGCGCGCGACGAAGCCAAGACCCAAATTCAAGCGCCTACTCGTCGTGCTTCCTGCCTGGCAGGAAAGCCAGCACAACACCGGGCACCCCAATGATGCCCCAGGCCGGCACTGACATCATCGAATAGACAGTCTGGGACAGAGAGCTTGGCAGGGCGTGATGGGCCCAGGCCTTGAAATGCTCCATGCCGCGCAGGTCCAGCAGTCCCCAGACGTCGGCCAGGGAGCGCACCACGACCTCGCCACCGCGCTCAAGCGATGTGATCGCGTCCGCGCCCAGCAGCACGAGCGCGATAGCGATCAGGAGGAGGCTGACAAGCCAGACGACAGTCGACATGACTTCCCAAAATTATGGCAGGACGAAACGGTATCGCCGCGCACCGGAGCAAACAAGTGGTTGAAGGCGGCCGCTGCCAGGGACGTTGGATTTCCACTTCGGCAGAATAACAGTGTTGCAATGAAAAAGCCGCTGGTTGCCCAGCGGCTTTTACAATGTTTGGACAGGGATGGCTTACGCCTGTTCCTGCTTGGGTTCGGACGGCTTCTTGGCGATTTCCTCGCCGGTCACCTGATCGACCTGCTTCATCGACAGCCGCACCTTGCCGCGATCGTCGAAGCCCAGCAGCTTCACTTTCACTTCCTGGCCTTCCTTGACCACGTCCTTGGGATTGGCGACGCGCTGCTGCGCCAGTTCGCTGACATGGACCAGGCCGTCCTTGGGACCGAAGAAGTTCACGAAGGCGCCGAAATCCATCACCTTCACGATCTTGCCGTCATAGATCTGGCCGATCTCCGGCTCGGCGGTCAGGCCGCGAATCCATTTCAGCGCCGCCTTGATCGACTCGCCATCGGCGGAGGCGATCTTCACGGTGCCGTCATCCTCGACATTGATCTTGGCGCCGGTCTTTTCCACGATCTCGCGGATCACCTTGCCGCCGGTGCCGATCACGTCGCGGATCTTGTCGGTCGGGATCTTGATCTGCTCGATGCGCGGCGCATGTTCGCCCAGTTCGGCGCGGGCGCCATGGATCGCCTTGTTCATCTCGCCAAGGATATGCAGGCGGCCCTGCTGGGCCTGGGCCAGCGCGACCTTCATGATCTCCTCGGTGATGCCGGCGATCTTGATGTCCATCTGCAAGGACGTCACGCCATCGGCGGTGCCCGCCACCTTGAAGTCCATGTCGCCCAGGTGATCTTCGTCACCCAGGATGTCCGACAGAACCACATAGCGGCTGCCTTCCAGGATCAGGCCCATCGCGATGCCCGCCGTCGGCTTGGCGATCGGAACGCCCGCATCCATCAGCGCAAGGCTGGTGCCGCAGACGGTCGCCATCGAGGAGGAGCCGTTGGACTCGGTGATCTCCGACACCACGCGGATGGTGTAGGGGAACTGGTCCTTGGTCGGCAGCATCGGATGGATGGCACGCCATGCCAGCTTGCCATGGCCGATTTCGCGGCGGCCGGGCGAACCCATGCGGCCGGTCTCGCCCACGCTGTAGGGGGGGAAGTTGTAGTGCAGCATGAAGGTCTGCTTGCCGGTGCCTTCCAGGCTGTCGACGAACTGCTCGTCCTCGGCGGTGCCCAGAGTGGCGACGCACAGGGCCTGGGTCTCGCCGCGGGTGAACAGCGCCGAGCCATGGGTGCGCGGCAGGATGCCCACTTCCGCCACGATGGGACGCACCGTGGTGAGGTCGCGGCCATCGACGCGCTTCTTGGTGTCCAGCACCGCGTTGCGCATCACATCGGCTTCGACATCATGCATCAGGCTGGAATAGACATTGGCGGGCACCTTGCCTTCGCCTTCGCCGACGAATTCGGCGGCGTATTTCTTCTTGATGGCGCTGAGCGCATCGCGGCGCTCGAACTTGACGGCGATCTGGAACGCCTTGGCCAGTTCCGCCGACGCGGCGGCCTTCAGCTTCGCGCGCACCGGGGCATGGACATCTTCCGGCACCGGACGCGGGTCCTTCGCCGCCTTCTCCGCCAGGCGGATGATGGCGTCGATGGCGGTCTGCATCTGCTTGTGGCCGAACATCACCGCGCCCAGCATCACGTCTTCGCCCAGTTCCTGGGCTTCGGATTCCACCATCATCACGGCGTCGCGCGTGCCCGCGACGATCAGTTCCAGCTTGGACTCCGGATAGGTGTCGATGGACGGGTTCAGCACATATTCGCCATTGATATAGCCCACGCGGGCGGCACCGATCGGGCCCATGAAGGGCAGGCCCGACAGGGTCAACGCCGCGCTGGCGGCGACCATCGCGATCACATCGGGATCATTTTCCAGGTCGTGGGACAGAACCTGTGCCACCACCAGCACTTCATTCTTGAAGCCTTCGGCGAACAGCGGACGCACCGGACGGTCGATCAGGCGAGAGATCAGCGTCTCGCGTTCGGTCGGGGCGCGCTCGCGCTTGAAATAGCCGCCGGGAATCTTGCCCGCGGCGTAGTAGCGTTCCTGGTAGTTCACGGTGAGGGGGAAGAAATCCTGCCCTTCCTTGGCATTCGCGGCGCCGACCGCGGTGGCCAGCACGACGGTTTCGCCATAGGTGGCGAGCACCGCGCCGTCAGCCTGGCGCGCGATCTTGCCGGTTTCCAGGGTGAGCGTGCGCCCGCCCCATTCGAAGCTTTCCTTGTGGATGTTGAACATTCGGTTTTTTCTTTCGTCATGGCCCGCCGCCGGATTGCGCACGAGCACTCTCTTTGGTCGCTCCCGCTCTCGCGGACGCTCCTAAAAGCTCCCCTATGGAGCCTGCTTCTGCGGAAGCTCATCCCCCGCAAAAGCAAAAGCACGGCCTCACGACTTTGCGCGAGGCCGTGCCAATTCTGTTTGCCGCGAACTCAGCGGCGCAGACCCAGACGCGCGATGATGGACTCGTAACGCTTCGCGTCGCGGGACTTCACATAGTCCAGCAGGCTGCGGCGCTGAGACACCATCTTGATCATGCCGCGGCGCGAATGATTGTCCTTGGCGTGGGTCTTGAAGTGTTCGGTGAGGTTGGAGATGCGCTCCGACAGGATCGCGATCTGCACTTCCGGCGAACCGGAATCATTGGCGCCGGTCGCGTATTGGGCGATCAGCTCTTTCTTGCGTTCAGGCGTTATCATCGGTCATCCGTGGTCAAAGTTGAAAACGCGAAACGGCCGAAGTTCTCCCTCGGCGATTTCGGCCATTGCCACGGGCCCACCGGCCTCATCGCTGAGAAACACGGTAAGCCCGGAGAGTTCGCCGTCAGGGAATCCGGTTTTCATCTTCGCAAACAGGTTTGCGCGGATGAGGATGGGATTGCCGCTGCGGAGGCGGACCGTATCGGGGCCGCTGACGGCCAGCGCCGGGATGCCGTCCAGCGCGGTCGAAATCGGCTTCAGATACGCAAAAGCGGCGGGACTATGCATAAAAGGGGTCAGGGTTTCCAGCGTCACGGCGTCTTTTTCGTCGAAACCGCCCAGCCGGGTCCGGCGCAGGGCTGAAACATGGCCCAAAGTTCCCAGAGCCAAGGCCATGTCGCGCACCCAGGACCGGACGTAAGTGCCTTTGCCACAAAGGATTTCGAACTCGGCCGTGTCCGGGGTCATGCCCAGCAGCCGGGACTCGAACACCTCTACCTGGCGGGGTTCCAGGACGACCGTTTCCCCGTCCCGGGCCAGGTCATAGGCCCGTTCCCCCTGGACCTTGATGGCCGAATAGGCCGGGGGGGCCTGGGTCAGAAGGCCGGTGAAGCAGGGCAGCTGGGCCTCGATCTGCTCGCGGGTGGGGCGGACCGGGGAGGTGCCGGTGACGGCCCCCTCGGCATCGTCGCTGTCGCGGCTTTCGCCCCAGGTCGCGGTGAAGCGGTAGGTCTTGTCGGAATCCATGGCGAAGGGGACGGTCTTGGTCGCCTCGCCCAGCGCGATGGCCAGCACCCCGGTCGCCAGCGGATCGAGGGTTCCGGCGTGACCGGCCTTCTTGGCGTCGAAGATGCGGCGTACGGCAGCGACGGCCTGGGTGGAGGTCATGCCCTGCGGCTTGTCGAGAATGACCCAGCCGTGGACGGGATTACCTTTCTTGCGCCGTCCCATCAGTCTTCGTCTCCTTCGTCATCGGACGGAGCAGCAAGATCACGGCTGACTTTTTCGGATTTCAGGATGTCCTCGATCTTCTGGGCCTCGGCAAAGGATTCGTCCTCGACGAAACGCAGTTCGGGCGTGAATTTGATGGAGATGCGATGACCCATCTCGCCGCGCAGGAAACCCTTGTGGCGGTTCAGCGCCGCCACGATCTGTTTCGCATTCTGTCCGCCCAGCGGTTCGCAATAGACCGTGGCATAGCGCATGTCGGGCGACGGCTTGACCTGGGTGATGGTCACCGACACGCCTTCCAGATCGGGATCGCGGATGTCGCTGCGCGCCAGGATTTCCGACAGGGCATGACGCAGCATTTCGCCGACACGCAACTGCCGCTGCGATGGCCCCGCATCGCGGCGGGCATGGCGCGAGCCGGGGCGGCCGCGCGAGTTTGTGGGACGGCGCATGTCAGGTCTCCGGATAGCCGAACCGCGCCACGAAGGGCGCCAGCACGGGCAGGATGGGTGCAAGCTGTTGGCCGTAACGTCGCCACTGGGCGACGCCCCGGCTGTTGAGGCCGCGCGCCACCTGGGCGCTGGACGGCGTGTCGATATTCTGGGTGCGGGCGCGGCGCGCGAAGCCGCGCATCTCGTCGCGGAATTCAAGGCCCAGGAAATCGCACAGGCGGCGCGTTTCGCCGTCGAAATCGGCGATCAGATTTTCATGCCGCGTTTCGGTCAGATCGAGCGCCAGCTTGTCGCGGTACACAGCCATCAGATCCATCACCGCGGCATAATAGGCGGCGCTGGTATCCAGCGCGGTGAATTCATACATGCCCGCATTCATGCCGAAGCGGCGGCGGAAGCAGGAAAGCACAACGTCGCGCGGATCGCGCAGGGCAAACAGGATTTTCGCGGCGGGGAACAGTTTTGCAATCAGGGGCAGGAACACAAGGTTCAGCGGCATCTTGTCGATGAACACAGGCCGCGAGAGTTTGGGCTCGCTTTCCGCCACACGCCGCCAATAGGCGGTGCGCCATGTGTCGAGGTCCTTGTCCGGTAGCGCAGCGAGCCGGTCCAGTGCCGCATCGGAACCGAAAAACTCGACCGCGGAATCGGCAAGACAGGGCCGTTCCTCCATCGCCGCCACATCGGGATGGCTGGCCAGGACCTGTTCGAGCAAAGTGGTGCCGGAGCGGGGGAAGCCGACCAAAAACACATGCGTCAGCGCGCCGGGTGTCGATGGGCCGCGCCAGCGCGCCGGATCGGCGGCACGGAAATAGCGCGCCAGCCGCGTTTCACGGTCGCGCACATTTTCGCCCGTCATCATGGGCGCATAGATCGCGCGCAGCGTATCCTTGGATGCGGTATAGGCGGCGAAGGCGGCGGCAGGTTTATCCTGCGCATCCAGCACATCGCCTGCCAGACCATGCGCCAAGGCCTGGTTGACCGGGCTGAGGCCGGGCACCTGCATCAGCGCCACAATCTGCGTCTCGGCGGTGGCGAGATCCTTTTCCTCCAGCGCCGCCGACGCCAGCGCGACCAGCGCCGCCGGTTCCTGCGGGTTGATCGCCAAAGCACGGCTGGCCAGATCCCGCGCCGCCTTGGTGTCGCCGCGCTGAACCGCCAGTGAGGCCAGCCGCGCCAGCGCTTCGGCATGGGTGGGTTGAAGTTTCAGCGCCTGCTCGAACCCGGCGCGCGCGGCATCGAGTTCGCTCAGACTTTCCAGCGCCATGGCGCGGTTCATGTGCAACCGCGCATCCGGTGCGATGGCCAGTGCGGCATCGAACACCACAATCGCCTCGCGCGCGCGGTCCAGATGGGTCAGGCACTGGCCCAGCGCATCCAGCACCCCGATATGGCGCGGCGCGAGTTCGCGCGCCCGCTGCAGCAGCGGCAGCGCGGCGGCATCCTGGCCCATATTCATGCGGCGCAGTCCGGCAAGCGACAGAAGCGTGGGGTGTTCCGCGCCCGCCACAACCGCCTCGTCGCTCAGGCGCATCGCGCTCATCATGTCGGCGCGGCGCAGGGCGGCTTCGACCTGGGCGAGGAAGGTGGCCGATTGCGTCGCTGCCGGACCGGAATGCGCCATGGCGTCAGACCGCCTTCGCCCGGGCAGCATCAGCGAAATGCCGCGCAAGGACAAAAAAGTCCGAGGCCTTGGCTTGCGATGCGAAGCAGCGCTTGGGCAGCACATGGGCCATGGCCCGGTCGACGAACAGGAAGATATGGGTGGCCGTTTCCTCGACCTGCAAAACCGCATGCCAGGCGATGCGCCCTTCGCCGCGATGATTCTGCCAATGAAGGCCATCGGGCGCGAGGCGATAATCGGTCGGCGCGAGGAAGGGCCCCTTGGGATCGAGCAGGGCCTTGTAGCGGTAGCGGTTGAGATAGTGGGACGCCCGGAAACAGAAGGCCGCGGCCAGCGGCACGGAAATGAAAGGGTGAGCCCATTCGGGCAGTTCGGCGAAACTGCCGAGGGAGCGTTCGATCAGCACCATCACCAGGATCGCCAGGATCACCGCGGGAACGGACCAGAGCCAGAAGCTTGCCGCCAGCTTGCGCCGCCGCAAAACCCGTTGCGCCGCCGCATAGTC
>JAFIHO010000336.1 GCA_017849395.1 Hyphomicrobiales bacterium | reverse complement strand
CGCTTTTGGGCACGCCCAGGACTTCGTAGGGGTCTCGCATTCACACTCCGGCGGGCCCGCGTCCGGCTTTCAAAATGGTGCTCCGGCTGTCGCCTTCGCTCCGGCGCGGGAAAGGAATCACACAGACCGAATATAGGGAGGGAAGGCGGCTTTCGCTAAGGTATCCGGGAAGGTTGGGCGCCCGGCGGCGGCCCCAGCGCCGCCAGCCGTCCGGCGGCCTCCTTCATGCCCCGCCCGGCGGCGGCGGCATACAGGCTACGGGCCTTGTCCAAGTCCCGGGGCACCACCTCGCCGGCCTCATAAAGCTGCGCCAGTTGGAACTGGGCAACGGGGTGCTCTGCCCGCGCCGCCGATTGCAGCAGGGGCAGGGCGGCCTTGGGGTTGGGCGGCCCGGCCTCGCCCTTCAGCAGCATGTCGGCTAGGTCGGCCTGGGCGGTGGGCAGGCCGGCCTGGGCGGCCTGGAGATACATGTCCTCGGCGGCCTTGGGGTCTTTCTTCACCCCTTCGCCCTTGCGCAGCATCATCGCGACATTGCGCATGGCCGCGATGTCCTGGTCCTGGATGGAGGACCAGATCCTGTAAGCCTCCTCCAGCCGTCCGGCGTCATAGGCGGCGACCCCCTGGTCGAAGGTCGCGGTCAGTTCCTGATGCGTGCTGGCGGTGGCGCAGCCCAGAAGGCCAAGGCTCAGGCAAAGGACGATGACAGGACGCATGGGAGCTCCGGGGCGTGGTGACACTACTCCGCCGAAAACGAAGATGCTATGCGGGTGGCATGAGCGACATAGGCGGACCGCTGGATGACGGCGGCATCAATCCAAAGCCGGACCCGGTGGAATTGTTCCATGCCTGGCTGAAGGAGGCCGAGGCTGTCGAGGTCAACGAAGCCAACGCCATGTCGCTGGCGACGGTGGATGCGGACGGCCTGCCGGATGTGCGCATGGTGCTGCTGAAGGGCGCGGATGCGCGGGGCTTCGTGTTCTTCTCCAACGCGCAGAGCAACAAGGGCAGGGCGCTGGCCGCCCATCCCCAGGCGGCGCTGAACTTCCACTGGAAATCCCTGCGCCGCGCCGTGCGCGTACGCGGCCCGGCGGTGCAGGTGAGCGACGAAGAGGCTGATGCCTACTTCGCCACCCGCGCCAAGGACAGCCAGATCGGTGCCTGGGCGTCGGCCCAGTCCCGCCCCATGGAAGGCCGCTTCGTGTTCGAGGCAGAGATCGCCAAATACGCCGCCAAATATGCGCTGACCAAGGTGCCGCGCCCGCCTTACTGGACCGGCTGGCGGGTGACGCCGCTGCGGATCGAATTCTGGCGCGACCGTCCCTTCCGGCTGCATGACCGTCTGGTTTATGTCCGCGCGCACGAAGACGAGCCCTGGAGCACACAGCGCCTGTTTCCCTGATGGCGCGCCTTGACGACAGCGTTGCAAGCCGGTGATAGGCTCTCCCGCATGGCAACAGAACCCCGGCACGAAGTGCAAAACAGTGACGACGAGAAGCGCACGCTGATCCTGACCGGCGCGTCGCGCGGCATCGGCCATGCGACGGTGAAGCGTTTCTCCAGCGCCGGCTGGCGGGTCATCACCTGCTCGCGCCACGCCTTCCCGGAAAATTGCCCCTGGGCGGCGGGGCCCGAGGATCACATCCAGGTCGATCTGGCCGACGCCGCCGACACCGCGCGCGCGGTGGCAGAGATGCGCGCCCGTCTGGTGGGCGGCAAGCTGCATGCGCTGGTGAACAACGCCGCCATCTCGCCCAAGGGCCCCGGCAAGACGCGCCTGTCGGTGCTGGAGACCGGCCTCGATGCCTGGCGTCAGGTGTTCGAGGTGAATTTCTTCTCCACCATCTGGCTGGCCCAGGGCCTGAAGACCGAATTGGCGCGCGCCCAGGGCGCCATCGTCAATGTCACCTCCATCGCGGGCGGGCGGGTGCATCCCTTCGCGGGCGCGGCCTATGCCACCTCCAAGGCGGCGCTGGCGGCGCTGACCCGCGAACTGGCGGCGGATTTCGGTCCCTTCGGCGTGCGCGTCAACGCCATCGCGCCGGGCGAGATCGACACCGCTATCCTGTCGCCGGGCACCGAGAAGATCGTCGAGACCATCCCCCTGCGCCGCCTCGGCCAGCCCGCCGAAGTCGCCAAGGCGATCTATTATCTGTGCACGGATCAATCCAGCTACGTGACCGGCGCCGAACTCGCCATCAATGGCGGCCAGCACGTCTGACATAAAGCAAATCGCCGCGCGGTGTGACCCGCGCGGCGATTGCCATTCGATGTCCTAAAACCTATTTCGGCGTCAGGCGATACAGGCCGCCCGTGGTGCTGTCTTCCAGCGCCCAGATCGCGCCATCGGGCGCCACTTCCAGATCGCGGATGCGCTTGCCCACCGCCCAGCGCTCGGCCGGCTTGGCGCCGCCCTGACCGTCGAAGGTGATGCGCACGATGGACTGGGTGACCATGCCGCCGATCAGCGCCGAACCGGCCCAGCCGGGGAACATGGTGCCCTTGTAGAAAGTCAGGCTGCCCGGCGCGATGACCGGATTCCAGTAGATCACCGGCTTGGTCAGGTTGGGCTGACCTTCGAAACCGGGGATCGGCACGCCGTTATAATTCTGGGCGAAACGCGCCAGCGGCCAGCCGTAATTCTTGCCCGGCTCGATCAGGTTCAGCGCGTCGCCGCCGCGCGGACCATGCTCCATCTCCCACAGGCGACCATCCGGCCCAAAGGCCAGACCATAGGGCGTGCGATGGCCCATCGACCAGGTCTCGGCGGGCGTCAGGTTCTTGCCCGGGAATTTGTAGACATAGGCGGTGGGCGCGGTCTTGGCCGCTTCGGTGTCGGTGGGCGGATTGATGATGTTCACGCTCTGCGCGCCGGTCTTGCCAAAGCCCGGATTGTTCGGCGCGGGCTTGCCGTCCAGCGTCAGGTGCAAAATCTTGCCCAGCGGCTGGTTGGGGTCCTGCGCAGGCGTGAAGCGCTGGCGATCACCGACCGTCAGGAACAGCGACTTGCCATCGGGCGCG
>JAFIHO010000335.1 GCA_017849395.1 Hyphomicrobiales bacterium | reverse complement strand
CCAGCGGGATGATGGTCTGCACCGAGCCCTTGCCGAAGCTGGTCATGCCGATGATGGTCGCGCGCTTATGATCCTGCAGCGCGCCCGACACGATCTCCGACGCCGAGGCGGTGCCTGCGTTGATCAGCACCACCACCGGCTTGCCCTCGGTGATGTCGCCGCTCTTGGCGTCGTAACGCTGGGTATCTTCCGAATGACGGCCGCGGGTAGAGACGATCTCGCCCGAACCGAGGAAATCGTCGGATACCTGGATCGCCTGGTCGAGCAATCCGCCCGGATTGTTGCGCAGGTCGAGGATATAACCCTTGAGGCCGGGGCCGATTTCCTTCTTCAGCGCGCGCACGGCCTTTTCCAGTCCGGCGGCGGTCTGTTCGTTGAAGCCCGGCAGGCGCACATAGCCGATATCGCCCTGACGCCGCCAGGTCGCGGCATCGACCTGCACGATGGCGCGGGTCAGCGTGACATCGAACGGCTTCTTTTCGCCTTCGCGCAGGATGGTCAGCGTGATCTTCGATCCCGCCGGGCCGCGCATCTTGTCGATAGCTTCGTTCAGCGCCAGACCAGCGATGGAATTGCCGTCAATGGCGCCGATGCGGTCGCCCGACTTGATACCGGCGCGCATGGCGGGCGTGCCGTCGATGGGCGAGACGACCTTGATCAGGCCGTCTTCCTGGGTGACTTCGATGCCGACGCCGCCGAACTGGCCGCGCGTGGTGATCTGCATGTCGCCATAGCTTTTGGCGTCCATGTAGCTGGAATGGGGATCGAGGTTGGACACCATGCCCTGGATTGCAGCGTTGATGAGTTCGCCGTCCGTGACGGGGCGGACATAATTCGCGCGCACCCGCTGGAAGGCTTCGGAGAACAGGTCGAACTGGCGATAGGCGTTCGTATCGTTGGCGCCGTGCGCCGTGCCCAGCACGCCCAGAGCCAGCGCGAAGCCGGAAACACCGCCCAATGCCACCAACGCCAACCGTTTCATGTCCTGCTCGCTTTCCGCAATTCCACACTCATCCACGGCGACGGATTGAGGCCGTGGCCGTTCCGGCGCAATTCAAAGTAAAGCCTGTTGTCATTTCCGCCGGTCGCGTCCGGCACATTGCCGCCGGGCATGTTTCCAACCGGTTCCCCCGCAAGCAACTGATCGTTCGGCTTTACCGTCACTCTGCCCAGTCCTGCTAGCACCAGATCGTAACCAGTGGTGATCTCCAGGATCAAGACCTGACCGGACTTATGGTAAGGACCGGCGAATAAAACCTTGCCGTCAGCAGGGGCGATCACCTGCGCCCCACGCCGGGTCGCAAAGGTCAGGCCTGGAGTCTGGCCATCCCCGACCTGGGTTCCCACCACCGGAACCAGCAGCGATCCCTTGGCAAGCGGGCCTTCGCCGCCGGAACTGGCCGCTGTTACGGTAACGATGTTCCGCTCCGCCGCGCCGCCGCCTGCCCGGCGCAGTTCCGCGATGCGGGCCAGTAGCGCCTCGAAATCATGAGCCTGGTGGGCGATGGTATCGAGTTTTTCCTTCAGGGTTCCATAGCCGCTGGCCGCCCCTTCGGCTTCCTTCTCTTTCTGCGCCAGCAATCCGTCCAGTTCGGTGCGGGTCGAGGTCAGGCGGGCGGCAGTGGTTTCGGCATCCAGGCGGCGCGAGACCAGCGCGATGCGGGTGCGTTTGAGGGTGTCGATGCGGCGCGACAGCTCTGCCGCCTGGGCATAGAGCGGCGGCAGCGACGCGCCGACCAGCATCGCACCGCGCGCCGCGCCCAAGGCATCGTCCGGCCGCATCGCCAGCGCGGGCGGCATGTCATGCTGCAGCCGTTCCAGCACCGACAGGAGCCGCGTCACCTGCACCCGGTCGCGCGCAAAACCGGCGGACAGGCGCGCATCTTCCGCGGTGAGGCGCTCGATCTCCGCCGCATCGGCGATGACTTGGCGTTCAAGGCTTTCGATGCGCGCGGCGGTTTCGATCAGCTTCTGTCGCAGGGCGGATGCCTCTGCCGCCAGCGTGTCGCTTTTCCGCTTGGCAGAGGCCAGTTCCGGCGCGCCCTGTTTCAAGGAGGCGGTGAGGCTTTCCAGTTGCTGTGCGCTGGAAGGAAGTTTGGCGAGCGCCTTTCCGGGCAGCGCGCGCGACAGATCGATGCCGGGCTCGGGCGATGAGGCAGGCGTTGCCGCTTTCTCAACACGCGGGCGCGGCGTGGGCGCGATCATGTCTACCCGGGCTTTGTTTGGTCGCGCCCGCTCGCGCGGACGCTCCTCCGGCTTGGCAAATTGCGGCAACACCAGCTTCTCGCGCGGCGCCGCCAGCACGGGCATGGCGATCAGAAACGGAAGGGCAAAGATTACTGCGCGTCTCACATCTCTCTCTTGAGCAGAGAATGGCCCGTCATCAGTTGCGGCTTTGGGATATCCATCAGGTCCAGCATGGTGGGCGCGACATCGGCGAGGCGGCCATTGCCGATGCCGACATTGCCCGCATTGATCGCCACCACCGGCACATCGAGGATGGTGTGGGCGGTGTGCGGCTCGCCCGTCACGGGGTCTTTCATCATCTCGACATTGCCGTGATCGGCGGTCAGCAGCATGACGCCGCCCGCTTTCTCGATCGCGGTGCGCAGACGGCCCAGGCATTCGTCGATCGTGTCCACCGCCTTCACCGCCGCGCTCATGATGCCGGTATGCCCCACCATGTCGGGATTGGCATAGTTGCAGACGATGAGGTCGTACTTGCCGCTGCCGATGGCCGCTTCCAGCTTGTCCGTCACCTCATAGGCGCTCATCTCGGGCTTGTGATCGTAGGTCGCGACCTTGGGGCTGGGCACAAGGATGCGGTCCTCGCCTTCGAACTGGTCCTCGCGCCCGCCATTCAGGAAGAAGGTGACATGGGCGTATTTCTCGGTCTCCGCGATGCGAAGCTGCTTCAGGCCGAGGCGGGAGATCACCTCGCCCAGGGTTTCGCTGACATCCTCGGGCGGGAAGATCGATGTCATCAGCTTCTTGAGCGCGTCGGAATATTCGGTGAGCCCGGCGGCGGCGCTGAAAGCAGGCAGGCGCGAACGCGTAAAGCCTTCGAAACCCGGATCGAGCAGCGCGGTGCAGATTTCTCGCGCGCGGTCGGCGCGGAAATTGGCGAACAGCAGCGCATCGCCATCCTTCACCCCGGCATAGTCACCCAGTACGGCGGGCACCACAAATTCGTCCGTCACATTTTCGGAATAGGAGGCTTCCAGCGCCGCGAACGCATCATCGAAACGGCGCGCATCGGCATCGACGATGGCGTCGAAAGCTTTCTGCACCCGGTCCCAGCGCTTGTCGCGATCCATCGCGTAATAACGGCCCGCCACGGTGGCGATGCGGACGCCCGGCAGGCCGTGAATATCGGACTGGAATTTCTCCAGATAGGCTTTGGCGCTTTTGGGCGGCGTGTCGCGCCCGTCCAGAAACGCATGAACGAAAACCGGCACGCCCTGCCCGGACACGATCTTCACCAGCGACGCGATATGGTCCTGATGGGAATGCACACCGCCCGGCGACAGCAGGCCCATCACATGCACCGCGCCTTTGGCGGTCTTGGCCGCATCGATCAGCGCCAGCAGCGCGGGGCGCAACGCCAGCGAGCCGTCCTCGATGGAGACATCGATGCGCGGCAGGTCCTGGGCGACGACGCGGCCCGCGCCGATATTCATATGGCCGACTTCGGAATTGCCCATCTGACCTTTGGGCAATCCCACCGCGCTGCCGGATGTCTGCAGCAGCGCATGGGGACAATCGGTCAACATGCGCGTGTAGTTGGGCGTGCTGGCCGCCGCGATGGCGTTGTCGGCGGCCTTGTCTTCACGCCAGCCCCAGCCATCGAGGATGCACAACAAGGCAGGGCGGCGGGGCATGAAACGAATCCTGAAAACAGCGGCAGACTTATCTAAACCCCGGCCCGGAGGCCCACACAACCAGCGATTTTCGGGTTCCGACGATTACCGGCGTTACCCGGTGCAAAACAAAAGAGGGAAAAGCCACCAAAGCGCCACGTTCCCTGGGCGCGGTCTCCATGCCGTCGCCCGCCATGAATTGCAGGTCGCAGCCTTCATATTGCGATGGGTCGGTCAGTTGCAGCGAGAAGGACAATTTGCGCTGCGGCCCGGTGGGACGCAGCATGTCGACATGCCAGTCGTAATGGCCGCCTTCGACGCCATGATAGACTGTGTACTGGAAATGGTCGGCAAAGCCGCGCAGGTCATACTGGAAGGTCTTGGCGTTCAATATCTGCGCCGTGCGCTCGATGCGTTCATACAGCCAGTTGGTCGCCGGTGTGCGCTCGATCCAGGCGGTACGGGTGATTCGGCTTTTCAGGACCGCATGGTGCTGGCCTTTGGTGACGCCGGCCACCCTCTGATCGAGGATATCACCGATCTGCTCGATGCGTGTCAGTTCCTCGGGCGTGAACACACCGGTCACCGAGACATAGGGATATTT